>JANOEW010000350.1:0-10403 GCA_031413475.1 Amaricoccus sp. | reverse complement strand
GGCGCGCTTCTCGGTGACCGTGCGTTTTTCGGAGCCCCCTTTAGAAACTCGATCTCGCGCGCCTGACGGCCGACCAGGCGCTCGAGTGCGGCGATCCGCGTCTCGTATTCGCCGAGCGCGTGAAGCGTCTCCCCGGCGTGGTACTCGGCAACGACCTGACGCTTGAAGTCGATGCTGTGGCTGCGGTGTCTGGGCATGGGCCTTCTTCCTAAGAAAGCCCGCCCCCGGTCAATCGCGCGCCGCTCAATCTGTCCAATCCGAGGGGCTCACTCCAGACACCGGCTCATAAGTTCGCAACCAGATGCGGATTGCGGCGAGTTTGACGAGGGCGAGGTAGTTGGCGTCGTGTTTTTCGTATCGGGTGACGATTGCGCGGAAGTGTTTCAGCTTGTCGCCCTCCGCCGCGATCTTGGCTGCGACCTCATAGACCGTCCGACCGTCCGCGACGAGGTGGCAGCGGCCCCCAACGACTCGATCAAGCCGAACTTTTCCTTAAGAGGTCGCCGCCGACATCACGGCCACGAACGGCAGCTTGAGCATCCGGGTGAAATAGGCCTCCGAGATCGCCGTGCTGCCCGACGACGCCTCCACCACGAGCTTGCCCTCGCGGAGGTAGCCGTTGGCGAGGGAGTAGAGATAGAGCGCCGGGGCGAGCCGATGCTTCAGGCTGCCGGTGATATGGGAGGATTCGTCCTTGAGGTAGAGCTTGATCCCGGCGCAGGCCGACAGGTGCAACCGGGAGCAAGTGCGTGTCGGCCGAACGACGGAAGTCCGCCTCGATCAATACCATGGCCCCCGCACTCCATTGCCGATCGCAGTCGGGCCTCGTCATGTGACCGATCCAAGCCCTGCGCCACCGTTTCGCGCGCCGGCATAGAATCACCGTTCGATCGACGACACGGAATTGTGTGCCGGTGCGGTCTGGAGCGACTACGACGGGCCGGGACGCGGGGTGAGCCCAAGCGCCTGCTGGCGACGAATCTCCGCCGCGGTTGCGGCGACCGTCGCCCGCCGCTGCGCCGACGCGGGATGCGTCGACAGCAGCCCGCCGCCGCCGGCGAGGACCGGCCGCGCGAAGACCCGCGCGCCGCGCTCTGGATCGTAGCCCGCCCGCGCCGCGATGAAGGCGCCGAGCACGTCGGCCTCGAGCTCGTAGCTCTGGCTGTAGGCCCGGCCCCCGAGGGAGGCGCCGAGATCCATCATGTCGCTGACAACGTCGTCGGACGCGTTGCCGAGGCTCGCGATCGTGCCCAGCACCAGCGCCCCGGTGATCGCCTGGGTGCGGCTCTTGTCGATGTGGCCGGCGATATGGTGCCCCGCCTCGTGCCCAAGCACGAAGGCGATCTCGTCGGCGTTGTCGGTCTCGGCGACCAGCTGCACCGTCATCGCCACCACCGGCCGCCCGTCGCGCCGCAGCGTCTGGAAGGCGTTCGGCCCGATGCGCGGATCGTCGACCAGGCGGAAGTCGAAGTCGCAGTGCTGCGGCGGTCGCGCCGGCTGCGCCTCGCGGCACATCGTCTGCGCCGCGGCTTCGATCCGCCCCGCCGCCCGGCGATAGTCGGCCACGCTGCCGGACAGGCCGCTCCGGCTCGGCGCAGCCGGGGCCTGCGGCGCGGCGACCGGGCCGGGACGCGGCGCGGTCACGTCGTAGACCCCGCCGCACCCCGCGAGCCCGAGCCCGAGCGCGAAAACGACGGCGAGGATCTTCGGCATTGGGCGGGCTCCGCGGCTGACGCCGGCGACTGTCGCGGCGCCCGCCGAGCTTGTCCAGTGACGCGGGCGTGAGCGCGTCAGGGCTCGCCGCGGAACCCGGTCGCGACCAGGTATTTCTCCGAGCTGTCCTTGCGGCTCGCCGGCGGCTTCACGTGCACGACCTTGACGAACGCCCGATTCAGCCGCGCCACCAGCGCCGGGTCGGCGCCGCCGCCGAGCACCTTGGCGACGAAGACGCCCCCCGGCGCGAGCACCTGCGCGGCGAAATCCGCCGCCGCCTCGGCGAGCGCGGTGATCCGCAGGTTGTCGGTCTGCGGATGGCCCGAGGCGGCCGCCGCCATGTCCGACAGCACCACGTCCGCCTGCCCGCCGAGCAAGTCGCGCACCGCCTCGTCCGCGCCCTCGCCGAGGAAATCGAGCTGATGCAGCTCCGCGCCCGGGATCGGGTCGGTCACCTGCAGGTCGATCGCCAGCACCCGCCCCGCCGGCTTGCCCCGCGCCGCGCCGAGCGCGTTGACCCGCGCCACCGCCACCTGCGTCCAGCCGCCCGGCGCCGCGCCCAGATCGACCACCCGCGCGCCCGGCCGCAGGAAGCCGAACCGGTCGTCGATCTCGATGATCTTGTAGGCGGCGCGACCGCGGTAGCCCTCGGCCCGCGCCCGCGCCACGTAGGGGTCGTTCAGCTGCCGCTCCAGCCACAGGGTCGAGCTGAGCTTGCGGCCCTTCGCGGTCTTGACCCGCACCCGCAGGTCGCGCCGACCCCGGCCCGAGCCCGGCTTCTTCTCGTCCCGCATCCGCGCCTCGCTCCTCGATCGCCCGTCTTCGCGGCGGGGCGCGCCCGCCGTCCTGCGTCAGTCCATCCCGACGCCGGTTGCGAAAACGCCCTTGGCGCTCATCATCGCGAACAACATGCCCTCGCGCAGGCCGCGGTCGGCGACCCGGATCGCGTCCGTCGGCCAGATCCGCAGCAGCGTCTGCAGGATCGCGGCGCCGGACATGATCAGCTCACAGCGGTCGCGCCCCAGCCCGGCATCGTTGCGCCGCCCCTCCGGCCCGAGGCGCAGAAACCGCGCGATCACCGCGTCGATCGCGGTCGCCGACAGGCTCATGCCGTCGACCTTGCGCCGGTCGTAGCGCCGCAGTCCGAGGTGCGCCGCGCCGACCGTCGTCACCGTCCCCGAGGTGCCGATCATCTGAAACGCCCCGGACGCGGCCTCGGGCGTGTCGACGTAGGGTCCGAAGTCCGCCAGCTGCTCCTCGAAGAACCACGACATCAGCGCGAAACGCGCCCCGTCCTCGGCCACGTCGGCGAACCGGTCGTGCAGCGTCGCGACCCCGAGCGGCACCGAAATGAAATCGACGATCCTCGCCGCGCCCGGCCCCCCGGCCCCGCCGGTGACCTGCAGGTTGAGGATCGCCTGCGCTCGCTCGGCCGGCGCGACCGCGCTCAGGTCGATCCAGACCAACTCGGTCGACCCGCCGCCGATGTCGAACACCAGCACCTGTTCCGCTTCGGGGGCCACCAGCGGCGCGCAGGAGATCACCGCCAGCCGCGCCTCTTCCTCCGGGCGGATCACCTCGAGCCGCAGCCCGGTCTCGCGCGTAACCTGCGCCAGGAAGTGGTTGCCGTTGCGCGCCCGCCGGCAGGCCTCGGTCGCCACCAGCCGCGCGTTCTGCACCCCGTAGCGGCGCAGCTTCTCGGCGCAGATTTCCAGCGCCTGCAACGTCCGGGTGATCGCGCCGCGCGACAGATGCCCGGTGCGCTCCAGCCCCATGCCGAGCCGCACCGATCTCGCGAAGGCGTCGACCACGCGGAAATTCCCGCCGTCCGGCTCGGCGATCAGCATGCGACAGCTGTTCGTGCCCAGATCGAGAGCAGCGAACAGTTCCGGTTCCGCCTGCGCAGGCCGACTGCCGTGGCGCTGCGGCGCCAGCACGATGGCATCCTGCGCAGCCTCGGGCGAGTCCTGCGCCATGTATCAAGCCAGATTGGTGCCTGCAGGGATATCCTGCAGCCTTGTGTAAAGGTTACATGACGCTGCGCCTCGGCGCAACCGCGAGCGCGTGCACGCGCCGCTCGACCCCCGGTCGCAACGAACACGCCAAGCACCTTGAAATCGCCAGAAAGTCCTGAATGCGCCGCGCCGCCTGATCAGGCGACGCCGCGGCCGTCCGCCACCGCCGCCAGCGGCGCCGCAGCATAGCCCAGCGCCGCGCAGACGTCGAAGGTCAGGTCGGGATTGTTGAGGGTGTAGAGATGCAGATGCTCCACCCCTTCGGCGATCAGCGCGTCGCACTGGTCGCAGGCGATCGACACCGACAGCAGATAGGCGTCCTCCACGGTCTCCGCCCGCTCGAACGCGCGGTGCATCCACGCCGGCACCCGCGCCTGGCAGCGCGCCGCGAAGTTCACCATCTTGGCGAAATTCTCCACCGGCAGCACGCCGGGCAGGATCGGCGCCGCGATCCCCGCCGCCGCGCAGGCGTCGCGGAACCGCAGGAAATCCTCACTCTCGAAGAAGAACTGGGTGATCGCGTTCGAGGCGCCCGCGTCGATCTTGCGCTTGAGGTTCTCGACGTCGGCGGCCAGGCTGACCGCCTCGGGATGTTTCTCCGGATAGGCCGCCACCGAGATCTCGAAATCGCCCACCTCGCGCAGCGCCGCCACCAACTCCGCCGCGCCGGCGAAGCCGTCGGGGTGCGGCTCGAACCGCGCCACGCCCTTCGGCGGGTCGCCGCGCAGCGCCACGATTCGCCGCACCCCGAGCCGGGCATAGCCCCGCGCGACCTCGAGCGTCTCCGCGCGGGTCGCGCCGACGCAGGTCAGGTGCCCCGCCACACTGAGGCGCGCGCGCTCGACGATCGTTTGGATCGCCGCCGCGGTGCGGTCGCGCGTGGTCCCGCCGGCGCCGTAGGTCACCGACACGAAGCGCGGCGCCAGCGGCGCCAGCCGCTCGACCGACCGCCACAGCCGCAGGCCGCCTTCGGGCGTATGAGGGGGAAAAAATTCGAACGACAGGCTCGGAAGAGCCTTCCAGATCTTGGTCATGTGCATCGGTCCAACCGACAATGAAGTTTGCAAGCTGCAAGATACCGCTGGAAATGCCTTCGGGCAACACCTAACTGCGCAACCTTGCAGCGACATCCTGCGGAGGCGCAACATGCCCGAGGTCACCATCGTCTACTGGCGCGACATCCCGGCGCAGGTCATCGTCGGCGCCGGGCGACGCGCGTCCAAGGTCCAGTTGCCCGAGCGCTTCGAACAGGCCATCGACCGCTGCGCGATGAAGGTGGGCGCGCGTAACGCCGACGCCTATCTCGCCGAATGGCGCAAGGGGGAACCCTACGCTGTCGAAGGCGAGCCGGCGGATGTCGCTTCCGGCGAAGCGGCCCGGCTCGAAGCGGTGTTCTCTCCCGACGCGATCCGCGACCTGATCGCCAACGACGGCTGGGCCACCGCCCGACCCTGACCCGCTGGAGCGACCCGAATGGCGAGCATACTGAACTTCGTCCGCAGACCCGCCGCCCCGGCGCCGGACGCGGCAGCGCTCGCGGGCTTCCTGCCGGGCTTCTCGATCGAGGTAATGCCGCGCACCGCCGCCAAGGTCGAGGATTTCCGCGCTCTGCTGCCCGCGGGCACGCGCGTCTACGTCGCCCACATCGACGGGACCGCGACCGCCGAGGTTGCCGCCACGTGCCGACGCCTCGCTGACGAGGGCTTCGCGCCCATGCCGCACGTGCCCGCCCGCGGCATCGAGAGCCACGCCGAGCTCGACCGCCGCCTCGGGCTCTACGCCGACGCCGGCGCGACCTCTGCGCTCGCGATCGCCGGCGGGATCGACCGGCCGCGCGGCCCGTTCGCCGATTCCATGGCCATGCTCGAAACCGGCCTCTTCGACGCGCGCGGCTTCGACCGCATCCACGTCGCCGGTCATCCCGAAGGCAACCGCGACATCGACCCCGCCGGCGGCGAGCCAGCTGTGATGGCCGCGCTGCTCTGGAAATCCGACTTCCAGACCCGCACCGACGCGACGATGGCGATCGCCACCCAGTTCGTGTTCGACGCCGAGCCGGTGATCGCCTGGGCCGCGCGCCTGCGTGACGCCGGGATCACGCTGCCGATCCACGTCGGCGTCGCCGGCCCGGCCAAGCTCCAGACCCTGATCAAGTTCGCGATGTCTTGCGGCGTCGGCCCGTCCCTGCGTGTGCTCCAACGCCGGGCGGCCGACCTCTCGAAGCTCGTCGTTCCCTTCGAGCCCACCGAAGTCCTCGCCGCCCTCGCCCGGCACAAGGCCATGACGCCCGCCTTCCAGGTCGAGGCCGCGCATTTCTTCCCGCTCGGCGGCATCGGCGCGACCGCCGACTTCACCGCCTCGGCCCGAACCGCGCCCGCCCGCGCGCGGGCATGACCCGCCTCGCCCTGCTCTTCGACCTCGACGGCACGCTCGTCGACACCGACCGGCTGCACCACGCGGCCTACTGCGCCGTCCTCGCCGAGACCGACCGTCCGCCGCTGTCGCTCGCCGACTACAAGGCCCGCGTCATGGGCCATGCCAACGTCGACATCGCCACCCACCTGTTTCCTGACGAGCCGCACCCCGAGGCCCTGATCGAGCGCAAGGAGGCGCGCTTCCGCGCCAGCCTCGCGGCCGCGGTCCCGCCCGTCGCCGGCGTGCACGCCCTGCTCGACTGGGCCGCGGCCGAGGGCGCCGGCACCGCCGTCGTCACCAACGCGCCGCGCGCCAACGCCGAGGCGATGCTCGCCGTCGCCGGCCTCGCGGATCGGCTGACCGAGCTCGTCATCGGCGACGAATGCGCGCGCCCCAAGCCCGACCCCCTGCCCTACCGTGAAGCCATGCGCCGCCTCGGCGCGTCCCCTGCGCGCTCGGTCGCCTTCGAGGACAGCCGCGCCGGCCTGCGCGCCGCGCGCGGGTCCGGCGCGCATGTCTTCGGCCTGACCACCGGCCTCCCGGCGTCGGAGCTGTTGCAGGCGGGCGCGCATCAGGCCATACCGGACTTCACCGACCCCGCCCTTTGGGTCGCCCTCCAGTCCCTGAAGGCCCGCGTCGCATGACCCGCACCATCGTCGAATCGCGCACGAAGACCGTCGTCATCGGCTTCGACCAGCCGTTCTGCGTGATCGGCGAGCGCATCAACCCCACCGGCCGCAAGAAGCTCGCCGCAGAACTCGAGGCCGGCGATTTCTCCACCGTCGAGGCCGACGCGCTCGAGCAGGTCGCCTGCGGCGCCATGGTGCTCGACGTCAACTCGGGCGCGGTGTTCACCAACAAGATGGCCGCGGACCCGCGCTACGCCGACAACAACTTCGTCGAGCCGATGCTGATGCCGCAGTTGATCGCCCGGATCCAGGCGCTGGTCGACGCGCCGCTCTGCATCGACAGCTCGGTGCCCGGCGCGCTGCAGGCCGGGCTGGAAACCGCGCACGGACGCCCCCTGCTGAACTCGGTCACCGGAGAGGAGGAGCGCTTGGAGCTCGTTCTGCCGCTGGTCAAGAAATACAACGTTCCCGTGGTCGCCATCTCCAACGACGACACCGGGATATCCGAAGACCCCGACGTGCGTTTCGCCGTCGCGCGCAAGATCGTCCGGCGCGCCGCCGACTTCGGCATCCCCGCCCACGACATCGTCGTCGACCCGCTGGTCATGCCGATCGGCGCGATGGCGACCGCCGGCCTGCAGGTCTTCGCCCTCGTGCGCCGCCTGCGCGAGGAGCTGGGCGTGAACACCACCTGCGGCGCCTCCAACGTCTCCTTCGGCCTGCCGCACCGCCACGGCGTCAACGCGGCCTTCCTCCCCATGGCGATCGCCTCGGGCATGACCTCCGCGATCATGAACCCGGTCCGCCCCCAGGAGATGGAGGCGATCCGCGCCGCCAACCTGTTGATGAACAACGACCCCAACGGCGCCGCCTGGATCCGCGCCAACAAGCCCGCCCTCGCCGAGGGCGAGGTCGAAGCCGGCGCCCGCGGCCGCCGCGAGGGCCGCCGGCGGCGATCGGAATGACCGACGTCCTGCCCTGGCGCGAGACCCGCGACGGCGTCGAGCTCGCCGTCCGCCTGACCCCGGGCGGCGGCGCGAACGGCGTGCAGGGCGTCGCGATCCAGGACGGCCAGCCCTGCCTGAGCGTCCGGGTCGCGGCGCCCCCCGTCGACGGCGCCGCCAACGACGCGCTCATGCTGTGGCTGTCCAAGGCGCTGCGCCTGCCGCGAAGCCACGTCACCCTGATCGCCGGCGACAAGGCGCGGGTGAAACGCATCGGCCTGCGCGGGGCCGGCCTGCCCGACCGGCTCGCGGCGCTGCTCGCCGCGGCCTGACCGCCCTTTCGCGCCCGGTTCGGCGGCGCTATGCCGCTGCCGCGAACCCCGGCGCCCAGGAAGCCTTTGCCGATGACCGACCGCGACCCCCTCGTGATCTTCACCCCCTCGGGCAAGCGCGGCCACTTCCCGGCCGGCACCGCCGTGCTGACCGCCGCCCGGCAGCTCGGCGTCGATCTCGACAGCGTCTGCGGCGGCCGCGGCATCTGCTCGCGCTGCCAGATCACCCCCGCTTTCGGCGAATTTCCCAAGCACGGCCTGACCGTCGACGCCTCGGCCCTGTCGCCATGGAACGCCGTCGAGGCGCGCTACAAGTCGCTGCGTGGCCTCGCCGACGGCCGTCGCCTCGGCTGCCAGGCGCAGCTCGTCTCCGATGTCGTCATCGACGTCCCCCCGGAATCCCAGGTCCACAAGCAGGTGGTGCGCAAGCGCGCCGAGGCGCGCCAGATCGTCATGGACCCCGCCACCCGGCTCTACTTCGTCGAGGTGGCCGAGCCCGACATGCACGAGCCCTCCGGCGACCTCGACCGGCTTGAGCGCGCCCTCGCCGACCAGTGGGGCCTCGCCCACGTCAAGGGCGACCTGCGCACCCTGCAGATGCTCCAGCCCGCCCTGCGCCGCGGCGACTGGAAGGTGACGTGCGCGGTCTACCACGGCGCCGGCCTCGGCGAGGCGCGCATCCTCCACGTCTGGCCGGGCTTCTACGAAGGCACCATCTACGGCCTCGCGATCGACCTCGGCTCGACCACCATCGCCGGCCACCTCTGCGACCTCGTGACCGGCGAGGTGCTCGCCTCCGCCGGCCTGATGAACCCGCAGATCCGCTTCGGCGAAGACCTGATGTCCCGGGTCAGCTACGCGATGATGAACCTCGGCGGCGGCGCCGAGATGACCGCCGCCGTGCGCGTCGCGATGAACGAGCTCGTTGCCCAGACCGCCGCCGAGGCCGGGATCGCTCGCGCGCAGATCTTCGAGGCTGTGATCGTCTGCAACCCGGTGATGCACCACCTGCTGCTCGGGATCGACCCAGTCGAGCTCGGCCAGGCCCCGTTCGCTCTGGCCACCGCCTCGGCGCTCACCCTCTGGGCCTCCGAGATCGACATGGTCATGCACCCCGACGCCCGCATCTACATCCTGCCCTGCATAGCCGGCCACGTCGGCGCCGACGCCGCCGCGGTGGCGCTGTCCGAAGGCCCGAACCTCTCGGAAGAGCTGATGCTGATCGTCGACGTCGGCACCAACGCCGAGATCCTGCTCGGCGACCGACGCCGCGTGCTCGCCTGCTCGTCCCCCACCGGCCCCGCCTTCGAGGGCGCGCAGATCTCCTCCGGCCAGCGCGCCGCCCCGGGCGCGATCGAACGGGTGGCGATCGACCCCCTCAACCGCGAGCCGCGCTTCCGGATCATCGGCTGCGAGCTTTGGTCCGACGACCCCGGCTTCGCCGAGGCGACCGCCGCCACCGGCGTCAGCGGCATCTGCGGCTCGGGCATCATCGAGGTCATCGCCGAGATGCGCATGGCCGGTCTCGTCGACGCCTCCGGCCTGATCGGGTCCGCCGAACAGACCGGTTCGGCCCGCTGCGTCCCCGAAGGCCGCACCCACGCCTACGTCCTCCACGACGGGACCGCCCGGGGCGGCCCGCGCATCCTCGTCACCCAGGGCGACGTGCGCGCGATCCAGCTGGCGAAGTCCGCGCTCTACGCCGGCGCCCGCCTGCTGATGGACCAACTCGGCGTCGACAGCGTCGACCGCGTCGTGCTGGCGGGCGCCTTCGGCGCGCACATCTCGCCGAAGCACGCCATGGTGCTCGGCATGATCCCCGACTGCGACCTCGCCATGGTCTCCTCCGCCGGCAACGCCGCCGGCACCGGGGCGCGCATCGCACTGCTTAACTCGGCCGCCCGCCGCGAGGTCGAGGCGCTGGTCACCCGCATCCACAAGGTCGAGACCGCGATCGAGCCGCGCTTCCAGGAGCATTTCGTCGCCGCCAACGCCATCCCGCACGCCACCGCGGCCTTCCCGCATCTCGTCGGCGTCGCCACCCTGCCGGACGTGCATTTCAACGCCGGCGCCGACCGACCGGAGGGCCGCCGCCGCCGCCGCCTCTGACCTCGGCAGGACTCCCGGGGCTCGCCGCAGGGCGGATTGTCCGATCAGCTCGAGGCGGCTCTATCGCATGACGAGTGATGATGAGGGGTCGGGAACAAGTTGCGGTTCGGTTAACGAGAGAAGCAATACCGATTATAAACAATGTCTTATACCAACGGCCTCAAGCATTGACCTGTGCCCATTGCCTTGAGGTGATGGAGGAGACGATGTCGGGTCGATCGGCGAAGCGGTTCCACGCGCGGCAGC
>JANOEW010000349.1:0-5922 GCA_031413475.1 Amaricoccus sp. | reverse complement strand
GCTGGGAAGGGCGCCGGCATAACCGGCCACGGAACCGCCCGGGCACTCCGGGCTGGGGCGGCGTAAAATCCCGCCGGTGGTTGACAGCGCCCGTTCCCGCCCACGAGGGTCATGACCATGGTGACGCGCCGCCCGCGGTTAAGGTGCAAACCGCCCCGCGGGCGACGGCGACGAGCGAGCTGTTCGAACTCGTGGCGGTCGCGCGTGAAGGGGTCCTGACGATCTATCTGGATGAGTTCGCGACCAACGCGCCGGTGGCGTCCGCCGTGATTGATGTCGAAACGCCGGCGGGGCCGACCGCGGCGACGCCAGAGGGCGAAGTCTACACGCTCGAAGCCCCCTGGTCCGCTGCTGCCGGAGACTACGAGCTGCTGTTTACCGTCACGGCAGGGTCGGATCTCGATTTCTTGACCGCCACGCTGTCGATCCCGGCGGCGTCAGAAGCGATCGTCGCGCCGCAGGGTGCGGGAATCCTCGTCGGAGCCGCTATCGCGCGCGAAATCCGCGAGGTGGTGACGACCGAGCTGACCGGCAGACTCGGTCGCAACGATCCGGCGATCGTCGCGATCGGCGTTGTGGGCTTTGTCGCCGGCATGTTCGTCATGGCGCTGGCCCGCCGCCGACGTGTTGCGGCGGGACTGGCGGCCTCTGTCCTCATCCTGATCGTCGGAAGTTCATTCGCGCTGGCTCAGGAGGGCGAGAACCTCAGAGGCGGCGCGCAATCGACGGCCCCGGCGGTCGCTGCCGTCGCCGCACCAACCGCGCGGGATGTCGCTCAACGTCTGCCTGACGCGACCGTGTTCGTGCCGAAAGCCGCACAAAGAATTCTCGCCATCCGCACGCTCGCCGCGAAGGAGGAAGAACACCGCCGCAGCATCGAAATGCCGGGACGGGTGATCGCTGACCCCAACGCCACCGGTTTCGTGCAGACAGCCGTGGGCGGCCGGTTGGTCCCGCCTCCGGGCGGCTTTCCGCCGCTCGGGACCGCGGTCGAAGCGGGCCAGGTGCTCGCCTACATCGAGCCGTCGCTGGCGGCCATCGACCTATCCTCGATACGACAGACGCAGGCCGAGCTCGACAGCACGATCGCGATCGCCGAGCGCCAGGTGGCGCGATTCAGCAAACTGATCGCGTCCGGCTCGGTTTCCGCCACACAGCTCGAAGAAGCCGAGCTTTCCCTGCTGGGGTCCCGCGAGCAGCGTGCGGCGCTGGACGAAATCCGTCTGGAGCCCGAGGGCCTGGTCGCTCCGATTTCAGGGGTAATCGCGCATGCCAACGCTTCGCCGGGCCTGATCGCGGAAACCAACACCGAGGTGTTTCACGTCATCGATCCCGAGCGGCTGTGGATCGAGGCGCTTTCTTACGGCGGGGAAGAGGTTGGGCAGGTTGCGTCGGTCGTCGATGCCGATGGCGAACTCATCCCGCTGAGTTTCGTGGGATCGGGCTTTGCCGACGGGAGCCAGGTTCAGCCGGTGAACTTTCGCATCGAAACGGGCGCCGGACGGATGCGGCCGGGACAGGTCGTCACCGTGGTCGCCGAGACCGATGTGGCGACCGTCGGCATCGCAACATCGCGCGACGCAGTGATCCGGGGCGCCAACGGGGAGGACATCGTCTATGTACATACCGCCCCGGAACTCTTCGAGCCGCGCTCCGTTCGCACGGCGCCCCTCGACGGGGTGCGGGTTCTGATCGTCGCAGGGGTGTCGACCGGCGAGCGGTTGGTCACCCAGGGCGCCGAACTTCTCAACCAGCTGCGTTGAGGGGGCAAGCCAATGTTCACTTTCCTCGTCACGCAGTCGCTACGGAACCGACTGCTCGTGCTGGTCTTCGCCGCAATCCTCATGGGTTACGGTGCCTTCACCGCGATGCGTCTGCCGGTCGATGTCTTTCCCGACCTGAACCGGCCGACCGTCACGATCATGACCGAAGCCGAGGGGCTGGCGCCCCCGGAGGTGGAACAGCTCGTCAGCTACCCGATCGAAACCCAGATGAACGGGTTGCCCGGCGTCGATCGCGTCCGCTCCGTCTCGGGCGTAGGTCTGTCCATCGTCTACGTGGAGTTCGACTGGGGCACCGACATCTACCGCAATCGCCAGCAGATCGCGGAACGCCTGACCTTGGTGGCGGAGCAATTGCCCGAAGGCGTTACTCCGCAGATGGGGCCGATCAGCTCGATCATGGGACAGGTCATGCTGGTCGCCATGACGGCCCCGGACGGCGTCTCGCCAATGGCGCTTCGCGAAGCGGCGGATTTTCTGGTCCGTCCGCGGCTGCTGACCATTCCGGGCGTGGCGCAGGTGATCCCGATCGGCGGCGAGGTGCGGCAGTTTCGTGTCGCTCCTAACACGGCTGCGCTCCAGGCGCTGGGTGTGACGCTGGCCGAGGTCGAGGCCGCGATCACCGCATTCGGCCAGAATACGGGCGGCGGATTCACCGACCAGTACGCGCGGGAGTTCCTGATCAGGAACATCGGCAGCACCCTGCGCCTCGAGGATCTGCGCAAGGTCGTCGTCAACAGCGACGGGCGGAACCAGGTGCTCCTGCACCAGGTGGCCGAGGTAAGCTATGGCGCTCGCCTCAAGCGAGGCGAGGCCGGATACATGGGCCGCCCAGCAGTCATCGTATCGGTCGAGAAGCAGCCCGACGTCGACACGGTCAGCCTGACCCGGGCGGTCGAGGCCGCGCTGACGGAGATCACGGCAACCTTGCCCGATGGAATGCGCGCCGATCAGGTCCTGTTCAGGCAGGCCGACTTTATCGAGACGTCTGTGAAGAACGTGCAGAAGGTGCTCCTGGAGGCGGTGGTGGTCGTCGCGATCGTTCTCTTCGCGTTCCTCCTCAATGTTCGCACGACATTCATTTCGTTGACGGCGATCCCGGTGTCGATTCTTGCGACGGCGATCGTGTTCAAGGTCATGGGGTTGTCGATCAACACCATGACGCTCGGCGGCCTCGCGATCGCGATCGGCGAGCTCGTGGATGACGCCGTCGTGGACGTCGAGAACATCTTCCGCCGCCTGCGCGAAAACCGCGAGGCGGGCAATCCCAGGTCCACCTTCGACGTCGTCGTCGCCGCGTCGCAGGAGGTCAGGTCGGGCATCGTCTATGCGACCATGATCATCGTGCTGGTGTTTGTGCCGCTGTTCGCCCTCTCGGGCATCGAGGGTCGGCTCTTCGCGCCGCTCGGTCAGGCCTACATCATTTCGATCCTCGTCAGTCTCGTGGTGTCGATCACGCTGACCCCCGTGATGGCGTACTATCTGTTGCCCGGCTTGAAGCGACTGGACGAGCATGAAGGATGGCTCGTTCGAAACTTGAAACGGGGAAACCGCGCAGCGCTCGCCGTCGCGTTCCGCCGCCAGCGGTTGCTGATGGCTTCCGCAGCGGTTGCCGTCCTGATTGCGGGCTGGTCGGCGACGACATTGCCACGCGCCTTCCTGCCTCCCTTCAATGAAGGCACCTTCACCATCTCGATGCTATTCAATCCCGGCATCTCGCTCGCCGAGTCGAACCGGGTCGGATTGATCGCCGAGCAGTTGATCATGGAGGTTCCGGAGGTACGGGCGGTGGGGCGTCGCACCGGCCGCGCCGAATTGGACGAGCACGCGGAAGGCGTGCATTCCTCCGAGATCGAGGTAGACCTCGATTCGAGCGATCGTCCGAAGACCGAAATTGTCGCAGATATCCGCGCGCGTCTCTCCATCTTGCCGGTCGCGGTAAATGTGGGGCAGCCGATCTCCCATCGTCTCGACCACATGTTGTCCGGCGTGCGTGCACAGCTCGCCCTCAAGGTGTACGGCGAAGATCTCGATACGCTGCGAAGCGTCGCCGAGGACCTGCGCAGCCAGATCGCGGCCATACCGGGGCTGGTCGATCTGCAGGTCGAGAAACAAGTGCGGATCCCGCAGCTGGAGATCAGGATCGATTACGACCGGGCGGCGCTCTATGGCATCCAGCCGGCAGCCATCACCGCGGCGCTGGAGCGGCTGTCCAACGGTCGCCAGGTTTCGAAGCTGGTCGACGGGCCCCGCACCTATGACGTGGTGATGCGGCTGGCGGAAAATCAACGGACCACCCAGGCGCTGGGCGACCTCCTGATCGAGACCCCGGCCGGCTGGGTGCCGGTGCGCGAGTTGGCCGAGGTGCGCGAAACCGACGGCCCCAATCAGATCCTCCGAGAGAACGGGCGGCGACGGGTCGTCGTGCTTGGCAACACCGACGGCCGAGTCGATACGGCCGACGTGGTCGCGCAGATTCGCGCCGTCATTGCATCCGCCGAGTTGCCGCCGGGGTTCTCCGCGACGCTCGAGGGAACGTTTCAGGCGCAGGAGGAAGCGAGCCGAACGATCGGCTTGTTGTCGCTGGTCTCACTTGGGATGGTCTTCGCCATCCTGTACAGCCGATATCGGTCGACGGTCTGCGCGCTGATTATCATGGGCTCGGTGCCGCTGGCCCTTATCGGGTCCGTCGCAGCCCTCTGGATCGCCGGACAGCCGCTTTCCGTCGCGTCGATGATCGGTTTCATCACCCTTACTGGAATCGCGGCAAGAAACGGCATCCTGAAGATCAGCCACTACATCAACCTCGCGCTTCACGAGAATATGCCGTTCGGACCGGAGCTGATCGTTCGAGGCTCTCTAGAACGCATGACGCCTGTGCTAATGACTGCGCTCTCAGCCGGCGTGGCGCTCGTGCCGCTGATGATCGACGCCAACGCTCCCGGCAAGGAAATCCTGAACCCGGTCGCGGTGACGATTTTCGGCGGGCTGATCTCCTCGACGCTGCTCGACACCTTTCTGACGCCCGTGCTGTTCCTTCGTTACGGCCGCAAGCCTCTCGAACGGCTCGTGGAGGCCACTCGAGCGAACAGCGCTCCGGCAGACGCGCCAACCAGCGCCGCCGTTCCCTCGTTCTGACCAGAAAGGCTCATCGAAATGCTACGGATCGCTTTGATATCACTGCTTTCAACAACGGCGGCCTTCGCGCACGAAGCCGGCCTTGGCCCGAACGGCGGCATGCGCGTCGATGCGGGACCCTATCGCGTCGAGCTAGTGCCCAATGGCACCAAGGTGAATGTCTATATTACCTACGATGATGACGGCGTGGTCGCTACCGAAGCCATGACGGGAACCGCGATCCTGGTGATCGAAGGCAAGCCCGTTCGTGTGACGCTGACGCCCGCATCTTCCGGCGTGTTGTCCGGCGACGCAGGGGCGACGGTTCCGGAAGGCGTGAAAGGCGCCGTCCAGGTCGTCGGCCCAGATGGCGTAACCGAGCAAGCGAAGTTCTGAAAAGAGTTTGGGAGAGAGCTCCGTCTTCTTTGGGTTCACCTGGTGTCCAGACATCTGCCCGACGACGCTCGCAAACATTTCCGGATGGCTCGACGAACTCGGACCTGATGCCGGCCGACTGAACGTTGCGTTCATCAGCGTCGACCCGGGGCGCGATACGCCGGAGATCCTCGCAGACTATGTATCGGCGTTCCACCCGGAGATCGTGGGATACACCGCGGCGCCTGTCGCACGCGCTGCCGAGGCCTTCGCCGTCGAGTACATCAAGGTGTGGTCCGGCGCCGACTACTCGATGAACCATACTGCGGGCGTTCTTCTATATCGGGCTGATGGACGCTTCGCCGGTACGATCGATCCGCACGAGCCCGCCCAGTTTGCTGAACCAAAGTTGCGGCGGATACTCGGGAGCTGATAGGCGGCGACCGCCGCGGCGGTCTCGACCAGTGTGATCAGCGTCCATATGTTGGGGGATCGGTTCAATACCGAGTCCCAGCCGCGCCTGAAGAACGGCAGGGCGGCCCAAAGGATGATTGGTGTCGCCAGCAGGAACTCGAGATAGCTTGCTGTCTGGTGCCCGCTCCAGTCGCGGACTGAACCGCGCCGGGTTTCCCGGAGACCTCATCTTCTG
>JANOEW010000348.1:0-2932 GCA_031413475.1 Amaricoccus sp. | reverse complement strand
GGCCGGCGGGCAGCGGGTAGTCGAGGTCCGAGGCGGCCTTGCGCGCGGGGTAGTTGCGCTCCGCGTGCAGCGACAGCGTCAGCACGCGGGCGTCGTCCGCGAAGATGCGCGCGGTGCCGTCGCCCTGGTGCACGTCGCAGTCGACGATCAAGACCCGCCGCACACGGCCCTCGTCGAGCAGCGCGCGCGCGGCGACGGCGACGTCGTTGAAGACGCAGAAGCCGGCGCCGCCGTCCGGCCCGGCGTGATGCGAGCCGCCGGCCATGTTGGCGGCGAGCCCGGTCTCCAGCGCGAGGCGAGCGGCGAGCAGGGTGCCGGCGGCCGACAGGAAGGCGCGGCGCGCGACCGCGGGCGTCGAGGGCAGGCCGATGCGCCGCGCCTCGGCAGGGTCGAGACGCGCCTCGGCCACACGCTCCACGTAGTCGAGCGCGTGGACCGCGGCGACCAGCCGCGGGGTGGCGGGCGCGGGCGCGACGTAGCCGCCGACCGCCGGCAGCAGGCCGCGCGCGACCAGCGCGGCGCGCAGGTAGCCGTATTTCGACATGGGAAAGCGGTGGCCGGGACGCAGCGTCGCCGTGTAGTCGGGGTGATAGACGATCGGCAGGGTCACGGCCGCTCCAGCCGCGCGGCGATCAGCGCGGCGCAGGCCGCGGCCTCCGCGACCAGGCGCGCGCGCAGGGCGTCGATGTCGTCCGCCCCGGTCGCCGACAGCACCAGGCGGGCGAGGCCGGCGCCGGCTTCGGCCGGGTCGACGGTGTGGTCCGAGGCGAGACGCCCGAGCTGCTGCAGCGTGGCCAGGGCGTCGAGCTGGGCGATCAGCCGCGCGGCCACGGCAGCCTCCAGCCAGCCGGCGCCGCCGAGGCGCTCCAGCATCGCGCGCGGCCGCCGAACGCCCGCGAGACCGCCGATCAGCGCGCCGGTCTGAGCGAGGAGTTCGATGTCCATCATTCGGCCGGGACCGAGCTTCGTCTCCCAGGGGTTCGCGGCGAGGCTCTCCTGCGCTTCGGCGAGGCGGCGGCGCATGTCGCGGGCGTCGGCGAGGACCGATGCCGCGTCGTGCGGACGGCCGAGCGTCTCGGCGATCGCCGCCGCCACCCGGGAGGCGAGCGCGGGCGGGCCGGCCACGACGCGCGCACGGGTCAGCGCCAGATGCTCCCAAGTCCAGGCCTGCTCGGCCTGATAGCGGCGGAACGCCGACAGGCTCACCGCGACCGGGCCCTGGCGGCCGGAGGGACGCAGGCGCATGTCGACCTTGTAGAGCATGCCCTCGGCCATCGGCGCGGTCAGCGCGGCGATCAGCGCCTGGGTCAGGCGCGCATAGTACACCGGCGCGGCGAGCGGTCGCGACCCCTCGGACTGCGCCGCCCCCTCGGCGTCGTAGATCACGATCAGGTCGAGGTCGGAGCTGACCGTCATCTCGCGCGAGCCGAGCTTGCCCATGGCGACGACCGCCGCGCCGGCGCCGGGCGCGGCGCCGTGGCGGCGGGCGAACTCGGCCTCGACGCGCGGCAGCAGCGCGCCCAGCGCCGCCTCGGCGACGGCGACGGCGGAGTAGGCGGCGGCGGCCTCGTCGGTGGCGGCGAGCCCACGCAACAGGTGCACGCCGATCCGGAAGTGGCGTTCCTTCATCCAGACCCGAGCGCGATCGAGCGCACGTTCGTAGTCGGCGGCGCCCGCGAGCGCCGCGGCAAGCTCGGCCTGCAACTCCGGCGCGGCGCGGAGCGGCTGGTAGAAGTCGCGGCTGATCACCGCGTCGAACACCCCGGCGTTGCGCCCGAGGTGGCGCGCCAGCTCGGGCGTGGCGCCGCAGATATCCACCAGCAGGTCCATCAGCGGCGGGTTCGCCTCGAACAGCGAAAACAGCTGCACGCCGGCGGGCAACCGGGCGAGGAAAGCGTCGAGAGCGATCAACGCCTCGTCCGGCTGGGCGGCGGCGGCGAGGCGGGCGATCAGCGCGGGCTCGATCCGCTTGAAGATCTCGCGCGCGCGCTCCGAGCGCAGCGCCGGCAGCCGCCGCCACGCGGCCATCAGCGCGCGGGCGGCCTCGGGGTCGCGAAACACCGTCTCGGCGGCAGGCGTCGCCGCCTCCGCGCGCTCCCGCGCGAAGAACGGCTCGGTCACCGCCTGGACGCTGACGAGACGCGCGCGCAGCCGCTCGGCGAAGGCTGCGGGGTCCGCCTCGCCGCAGAAGTCAGCCAGCCGCGCGAAGCCGGCTTCGGTCGCCGGGACGCGGTGGGTCTGCGCGTCGTCGAGCATCTGGATGCGGTGCTCCAGCGTGCGGTGCGCCACGTAGGCCGCGTCCAGCGTCTGCCGTGCCTCGGCCTCGACCCAGCCCTTGTCGGCCAGCGCGGCGAGCGCGGCGAGCGTGCGCGGCGCGCGCAGGTCCGGGTCGCGGCCGCCGATGATCAGCTGGCGCGTCTGGGTGAAGAACTCGATCTCGCGGATGCCGCCGGCCCCGAGCTTGAGGTCGTGGCCGAGGACCTGCAGCGGCCCAGCCAGTCCCTTATGCGCGCGAATTCGCAGGCGCATGTCATGAGCGTCCTGGATTGCGGCGTAGTCGAGATGGCGGCGCCAGACGAACGGGCGCAGGCGCTCGAGGAAGGCGCGGCCGGCGTCGATCGTGCCGGCGCAGGGCCGGGCCTTGATGAAGGCGGCGCGCTCCCAGGTGCGGCCGAGGCTCTCGTAATAGCGTTCGGCCGGCTCGGTGGCGATGCAGACCGGCGTGACCGCGGGGTCGGGGCGCAACCGCAGGTCGGTGCGGAAGACGTAGCCGTCGGCGGTGTTCTCCGCGAGGAGCCCGACCATCCGCTTGGTGGCGCGGATGAAGCCGCGCCGCAGCTCGGCGTAGTCGGCGGCGTCGTGCCGAGTCTCGTCGAACAGCACGATCAGGTCGATGTCCGACGAATAGTTCAGTTCGCCGGCGCCCATCTTG
>JANOEW010000347.1:0-9985 GCA_031413475.1 Amaricoccus sp. | reverse complement strand
GGCGTCGGTCTGGGCCTCGCAATCGCCCGGACAATCATCCAGGCACATGGCGGGACGGTCCTACTCCGCAACTTGCCAGAAGGAGGACTGGAAGCCGTTGTGCGCTTGCCCGTCGGAGACGCGTGATCAAGCTTGACGAGTCTTCCGAAGCTGCCTCCAACTCCGCGCGCGATCTGCTGGAAGCCTTCTGTTATTGAATTCATTGACTTTTTTGCCAGAGAGTGTTCGACCCCAGTTCCCGTTGCTCCGCCATAGCGTCAAGCAAACTCTTTCTCCGCTCTCGCTGACGGTCGAATTTTCTCGTTGTTTTCGAGGGTTGTAGCGGGGGGGCTGTTCACTGTGGGAATCGGCACGAGGCCGAAATCCATTCTCTCGGCGCAGTAACTCTCCGAAGCTGTTCACTATGGGGGTTTCGGTGAACAGGTTTAGTCTGTTGATTTTGAGCCATATTTTTCGGCGGCTTTTTCGCGTAGTTCGAGAAGTCTTATGGGGTGCAACTGAGCCTGATATCCAACTCGAAGCGTCGGCGAGCGAGTAGCAGGTCGTACCCCGACTTTCCGTTCCGGGACCACTTAAAAGCCGAGATCGGTGGATCAGGAATGAGCGAGGTTTCGGGCGCAGAGCCAGCTGAGCGCGGCCATGGCGGCGGCGGTGGCCAGGCAGAGGGGCAGCCCGCCGAGCTGGAAGCTGACGCCCGAGAGGAGCGTGCCGATCAATCGGCCGCCGGCGTTCGCCATGTAGTAGAAGCCGACGTCCATCGTCACCCGCTCTGCTGAAGTGAATGCCAGGATCAGATAGGAGTGCAGCGCCGAATTGATCGCGAAGACGACGCCGAACGCGAGCAGGCCCACGACGATCGTCGCCGTCAGCCAGACGGGCGGTGCGCCGGCGCCCTGGGCGAGGGCGGCCAGCGCGAGCGCGGCCGGGATCAGCGTCAGCACGCCCACCCAGAAGCGGGCAAGGCCGACGATCCCGGGCACGGGCATGGCCTCGGCGCGCAGCAGCCGGGGCGCGGCGGCCTGCACCGCGCCGTAGCCGATGATCCAGAGCGCCATGAACGAGCCGACGAGGAAGAAGGCCTCGCGGCGGCCGTCCGGCGTGCCGTCCGACAGGATCGAGTAGAAGTAAATTGGGATGCCGACCACGAACCAGACGTCCCGGGCACCGAACAGGAACAGCCGCGCCGCCGAGAGCCAGTTGACGTTGCGGTCCTTGGAGAAGACCTCGGCGAACTTCGCCCCCTTGCGGCCGCGCGGCAGCCCGGCGGGCATGAACAGGGCGACGGCGATCAGGATCGCGGCGAGCACCGCCGCCATGGCGAGCACCGCGGCGGTGAAGCCGAGCGTCGCGAGAAGCGCCGCGCCGAGCAGGAAGCCGAGCCCCTTCACCGCGTTCTTCGAACCGGTGAGCAGCGCGACCCAGCGAAACAGCGCCCCCTGCTGCTCGGCGGGCGCGAGGATCTTGACCGCGCTCTTCGAGCTCATCTTCGCGAGGTCCTTGGCGACGCCGGAGACGCCCTGCACCGCCATGACGAAGGCGACCGACACGGGAACTGCCCAGGCCGGGCTAAGCTGGGTCAGAGCGAGCAGCGCCGCGATCTGCAGTCCGAGCCCGGCGTAGAGCGTCGAGGTCAGCCCGAACCGCGCGGCGATCCAGCCGGCGGAGAGGTTGGTCACGATCCCGGCGATCTCGTAGAGCAGGAACAGATAGGCGAGCTGGATCGGCGTGAAGCCGAGCGCGTTGAAATGCAAGAGCACCAGCATCCGGAGCGCGCCGTCGGTCAGCATGAAGGCCCAGTAGGCCCCGGTGACCGTCGCATAGGCGGCGAGGCCCTGCGGGCGGGCGCCGGGGACCTCGACCATCACATGCCCTCCGCCACCAGCCGCGCCACGTCGGCGAGCCGCCAGGCGTAGCCCCATTCGTTGTCGTACCAGGCGAACACCTTCACCTGGGTGCCGTTGATCACCATCGTCGAAGGCCCGTCGACGATCGCCGAGCGCGGGTCGTTGAGGAAGTCGCTCGACACCAGCGGCCGGGTCTCGAAGCCGAGGATGCCCTTCAGCGCCCCTTCGGCCGCGGCGGCGAAGAAGCCGTTGACCTCCTCTACGCTCGTCGCCCGCTCCATCTCGAAGACGCAGTCGGTGAGCGAGGCGTTGAGCAGCGGCACCCGGATCGCGTGGCCGTTCAGCCGACCGGCGAGCTCGGGGTAGATGAGCGCGATGGCGGTCGCCGAGCCGGTCGTGGTCGGGATGAGGTTCAGCAGCGCCGAGCGCGCGCGGCGCAGGTCTTTCGCCGGGCGGTCGGCGATGACCTGGGTGTTCGTGACGTCGTGCACGGTGGTGATCGACCCGTGCCGGATGCCGATCGCCTCGTGCAGCACCTTCACCACAGGCGCGAGGCAGTTCGTCGTGCAGCTCGCTGCGGTGACGAGGTGATGGCGCACGGGGTCGTAGATGTCGTGGTTGACCCCGTAGACCAGGTTCAGCGCCGCCGCCTCCTTGATCGGGGCCGAGACGACGACCTTGGCGACGCCCGCGTCGAAATAGGGCTGCGTTTTGGCGACGGTCTTGAAGACCCCGGTGCAGTCGACGACCAGATCGACGCCGAGGTCGCACAGCGGCAGGTCCTCGATGCGCTTAGCGTTCGTCAGCCGCATCCGGGTCCCGTTGACGCTGACCCCGCAGGCGTCGTGGCCGAACGCCGCGGGCCAGCGGCCATGGACGCTGTCGAACTCCAGCAGATGCGCGTGGATCGCCGGATCGCCGACGGGATCGTTCAGCAGCACGATCTCCCCGGGCGTCCCCTCCTCGACGAAGGCACGCAGCACGAGCTTGCCGATGCGGCCGAGGCCGTTGATCGCGATGCGGGCCATCTCCGACGTCTCCTTCGAGGATCAGGGCGGGTGACGCCCGGTCGGGGCGCCGGACCCGTCATCGGCTCAGGCGCCCGTCGCGGACACCGACTCCCGCCCGATCTCGTCGAGACGGTGCTGGAGCGAGATGCGGTCAAGCGTGGCGACGGGCAGCGCCACGAAGGCGGACAGGCGGCGGTAGAGCGCGCGGTAGGTGTCCTTGAAGGCGAGCGCGCGCTCGGCCTCGGTGCCGGTCGCCTTCACCGGGTCGGGCATGCCCCAGTGCGCGGTGATCGGCTGGCCGGGCCAGGGCGGGCATTCCTCGTTCGCGGCGGCGTCGCAGAGGGTGAACACGAAATCGAGCCGCGGCGCGTCGTCGCCCTGGAACTCGCCGACGTTCTTTGCCCGCATGCCCGAGACGTCATGGCCGTTCGCCTCGATCACCTCGAGCGCGTAGGGGTTGAGTTCCGAATAGGGGCGGGTTCCGGCCGAGTAGGCGGTGAACTTGTCCGCGCCGAGCTTGTCGAGGATCGCCTCGGCCATGATCGAGCGGGCGGAATTGCCGACGCAGACGAAGAGCACGTTGAAGCGGTGGTCGGGCATGGGGGTCTCTCCGGAGCCGATGCGGGTAAGGGAATGGGCGGCGAGCGGGGCGCACAGCTCCGGCCGGCCGCGACAGCAGTCGTTGACGAGAAAGTCGACCAGGCGGCCGACCTCGCCGAGCGCGATCGCGTAGTAGATCGACCGGCCGTCGCGCCGCGCGGCGATCAGCCCGGCGCGGTCGAGCACCGCGAGGTGGACCGACAGCGTGCTCGGCTTCAGCCCGAGCGCGCCGATGATCTCGGCCGGACGCACCCCGTGCGGCGCGCGCCGAGCGAGCAGACGGAACACCGCGAGCCTTCCGGGGTGGCCGAGAGCGGTCAGAGCGTCCGTGTGGGGTGATTCCATGCTTCATGCATACACGAATTATCGGATCCGGAAAACCGACGAGCGTCGGCAAAGACATCTTTACAAAACCAGTTTCATCGTGGTAATTGCCGTGGATGGATGATACACAGGCCTCCGCCGCCCTCTCCGCTCTCGGAAATGAGGTGCGCCTGCGCATCTTTCGCCTGCTGGTGCGCGCGGGCGAAGAGGGCCTGATCATCGGCGACATCGTGCGGCACACCGGCCTTGCGCCCTCGACGCTGGCGCACCACCTCGGGGCGCTGGTCCAGGCCAGGCTGGTGGTCCAGGAGCGCCGCGGTCGCGAGATCGTCAACCGCGCCGACTTCGCGGCGATGCGCCGCACGCTCGACTACGTCGCGGCGGAATGCTGCCTCGGCGTCGCGATTTGTACCGGGGACGCAGCCTGATGCGCGGATTCGTTCGGCCAGATATCACCACATACCCGGAGGTTTCGCGATGACCGAGCTCGTCCTTCGCATGCGCCGCGCCGGCGCGTTCGCCGTGCAGGTCGACCGGGTGTGGCTCGCCCTCGCGGCGATCCTCCTCGCCCTTGCGGCGGTCGACCCAGCGCAGGCGCGCGAGACTCTGCGGTTCGCGGCGGCGGCGCTGGCGGGCGTAGCGCCCTGGCTGCTGCTTTCGGTCGGCATCGCCGCCTACGCCGCGGCGACCGGGGCGGACCACCTGATCGCCCGCGCCTTCACCGGCCGCGAGCCGGTGATGATCCTGCTCGCCGCCGGCGTCGGGGCGCTGTCGCCGTTCTGCTCCTGCGGGGTCATTCCGCTGATCGCGGCGCTGCTCGTCATGGGCGTGCCGCTCGCGCCGGTCATGGCGTTCTGGCTCGCCTCGCCGGTGATCGACCCCGCGATGTTCGTGCTGACCTCGGCGACGCTCGGGGTGGAGTTCGCGCTGGCCAAGACCTTTGCTGCGATCGGCCTCGGCCTGCTCGGCGGCTTCGGAACGCTGGCGGTCGCCCGGGCGGGCGGGCTCGCCGACCCGCTGCGGCCGGGGATCGGCGACGGCGGCTGCGGCGGGGCCAAGGTCCGCAGCCCCAAGCCGCCGCGCTGGGCGTTCTGGCGCGAGGCGGCGCGGGTGGAGAAGTTTCGGCGCGAGGGTGTCCGCACCCTGCGCTTCCTCGGCAAGTGGCTGGCGCTCGCCTACGTGCTCGAAAGCCTGATGCTTGCCTATGTCCCGGCCGGCGCCGTCGCGGGCCTCGTCGGCGGCGGGGGCGTCGCGCCGATCGCCCTGGCGACGCTGGTGGGCGTGCCGGCCTATCTCAACGGCTACGCGGCGCTGCCGCTCGTCGCCGGGCTGATCGATCAGGGCATGCAGCCGGGCGCCGCGCTCGCGTTCCTCGTCGGCGGCGGCGTCACCTCGGTCCCCGCCGCGATCGCCGTCTGGGCCCTGGCCCGGCCGCCGGTCTTCGCGCTCTATCTCGGCTTCGCCTTCACGGGCAGCTTCGCCGCGGGCGCGCTCTTCCAGGCGCTGCACTCAGGCTTGTAGGAGCGTCCGAGTGTAGGGGCGCCCGGGCGGGGAATCCGCCCGGGCAGGAGCCTCACGCCGGCCGGTACTCCTTCGACTTGAAGGAGAGATGCGCCACCGACGCCGGCCTGGCGGCGAGCTTGCGGATGTTCGCCCAGGTCTGCTTGTAGTTCGGGATGACGAACTCGTTCACCCCATCGCCGTTGATCACGCTGCCCTGCACCCCGGTCGGGTAGCCGAACAGCATGAAGGTCTCGCGCGGCCGCGCCGAGGGCGTCGGATAGGCCATCGCCTGGGTCGAGCCGGAGCTGTTCCAGACCTCGACCAGATCGCCCTCGGCCACGTCGAGCTCGGCCATGTCGTCGGGATGCATCTCGATGAACGGCAGCGGCCAGCGGTCCATGACGAACTCGTTGTCCTGGTCGAGATAGGCGTTCTGCCAGATCAGGTTCGCGCGGCCGTTGTTGATCAGATACGGATAGGCGTCTTTCTGAGCCTGCTTTCCGGGCGCCTGCAGTCCGCGCCAGACGGTCTCCATGAACTTCGCCCGGCCGTCGTCGGCGCCGAATTTGCCGTCCGTGTAGAGCCGGATGGTGCCGACGATCTTGTCGCCCTCGAAGCCGGTCGCGGGCTCCTGGAAGCCGTTGTTGCCCATGGCGCGCAGGCGGTCGTAGGTGACGTGCTCGCCGCCACCCGCGTGCAGGTGATAGCCGTCCATGAAGGCGTCTTCCTCGGTCGCCCAGTCGTAGCCCTTGAACTGGTCGGCGTAGGCGTCGTCGCCCATCTCGCGCAGCACCCGCTCGAGGTTGTTTGCGATGCGCGCGGCGATCAGGCAGTCGGGCATGGAACTGCCCGGCGGGTCCATGTAGCGCTCGGTCAGCCGCATCCGCCGCTCGCCGTTCATCGAGGTGAGGTTCATCTCGCCCGAGGTCGCGGCCGGCAGAAGCACATGGCAGGCCTGGCCGATCTTGGTGGGGATGATGTCCACGTCGACGGCAAAGAGGCCGCCGGCGCGAATCGATTCCAGGATCGCGGCCACCTGCGCCTCGCGGTCGCCCGCGGGCACGCTGTCCATCGCCGCTTTCACCTTGTTGGTGCGCTCGTTGTAGACTCGGCGGAACTCCGAGGCGTTCAGCGTCGTCTTGTAGTGGTCGCAGGCCCAGATGTGGTGCACACCGCCCGATCCCTCGATCAGCAGCTTGTCGACATAGGCCGCCGGCCGGCCGACATGGCCGTCGGCGGGCCGCACATAGCCCTCCTGGTGGCCGCCGAGGCGAACCACGCCGCCGCCTTCGCGGCCGACGTTGCCGGTGGCGAGCGCGAGGTTCACGAGGCTGGCGTTGGTGCGGTAGTTGTCGTTGCCCCAGATCAGGCCCTTTTCGTAGGCGTACATCGTGCGCCGCCGCGCGCCGCCTTCCTTCGGCTCGGCGACCCAGGAGGTCGCCTTGGCGATGTCCGCGGCGGAGACGCCGCAGATCTCCGCGGCTTGCTCGAGCGTGGTCGCGTTCGCCGCGACCGCCGCGTCGAATCCGGCGGTCGAGGCGTCGATGAACTCGCGGTCGATCCAGCCCTGGGCCGCGGCCTCGGTCAGCATCGCGTTGAAGAGCGTCAGGTCAGTGCCGGAGTTGATCGCGAGGTGGAGCACGTTCTCCTTGCCCGCCGCTTGCTCGCAGGCGTTGGCCGTCACGGTGCGCCGCGGATCGACGATCACGATCCGCGCCGCGGCATGCGGCTCGTCCGGCAGCAACTCCGCCTTCTTCTCCATCGAGCGGCCGTCGAGGTTCGGCACCCAGTGGTTGAGGAAATAGTTGGTCTGGGTCTCCAGAGAGTTCGCGCCGACGACCATGATCGTGTCGGCCAGCTCGGCGTCCTCGTAGCAATTGTTGAGCTCGCCCACGCCCATGTCGCGGGTGGCGTGGACTTCGGAGTTGTAGGCCGGGCGGTTGTGGATGCGGATGTTCTTGATCTTCATGCTCTCGAAGTAGAGCTTTCCCGTTCCCCATGTGTTCTCGTAGCCGCCGCCGGCGCCGCCGTGGTCGAAGGCCGAGACGAAGAGGCCGTCCTCGCCCTGCTCCTTGATCACCGCCGCGGTGACGCGGGCGACGAGGTCGAGCGCGTCCTCCCAGGACGTCGGCACCCACATGCCCTGCTGCCAGACCATGGGCGACGTGAGGCGCTGGGACTGGGTGGCGCGGGGCTCGGAGAAGCTCATCTCGGCGATGCGCGACCCACGAACCGAGCCGAGGCCGGAGTTCACCACGCAGTCCGCGTCAGGTTTGACCACCAGATGGACGTTGCGCCCGTCCTGGCTGACGATGTTGTACATCGACGGCGAATACCACGCTTCGGTGTCGGCCGGCTGCTGCTGGGCGAGGTCGACGCCGAAGACGTTGTCGCCCGGCGCCGTGCCGCCCTGGCGATTCACCGGCCAGGTGTAGGCGTGGTAGCCGCAGCCGACGATGCAGTAGTGGCAGGTGACGTTGTGCCGGGTGGCGTCGGCCGGGATGATCGGCAGCCGGTCGGTGTAGCGTTTGAAAGCCATGATCGCCCCTCCCTCAGAGCACGTTCGACAGGCGGCCGTAGAGGAGTTCGTCAACCCCCTCGGCGTAGATGTCGCCCGCGTCGTCGACCCGGAGCGTATACTGCGGCAGGTTCTGCGTCGCCTGACCCCAGACCTGCTGGCCGCCGGCCTCCACGTCGAAACGCGAGTAATGGCCGGGACAGTTGAAGGTGCGGTCCTCGGGCGAATATGTCATCGGGTAGCCCTTGTGCGGGCAGATCGTGGTGAAGCCGACGATGTCGCCGTCGGGGCCGACGCCGCCCGGCACGGCGCGGCCCAGCTTGATGAGCACGCCGGGCGCGGCTTCGTCCGGATAGGCGACGTCGAGCGGCGTGTTCGCGGCGAGGTCGCCGAGGTTGGCGAGCCGGTTCGATGGATACGCGACCCGGGCGAGGGCCTGGGCGCTGGCGGCCTCCGGTCGGACGAAGACCGCGGCGGTGGCGCCGGCCGTCGCGATCGCTCCCCCGCGCAGGAACTGACGCCGGCCGACCTCGGCCAAACTCTTGCAGCGCATCGTGGTATCCTCCCTGGCCTTTTTTTTCTTGGTGATAGGGACGGTAGCATGTGTGGACGGGAGCTGATGTGACATTTTTATGTCAAGAGGGAGAGCGCGTGAGCCGGGTCGAAAGCTCGGACGCGGCTGGGCCGGAGCTTTTCCGAATCGCCGCGTGCCTCTAGATATAGCGGTAGGGACGCGTACGCCCGGTTGATCTAGCGTGGTCGGCATGCCGCACATCATCGTCATGGGGAACGAGAAGGGCGGCTCGGGCAAGTCCACGACCGCGATGCACGTCGCGACGGCGCTGGCGCGCGAGGGGCACGCGGTGGGCGCGATCGACCTCGACCTGCGGCAGCAGAGCCTGTTTCGCTATCTCGACAACCGCGCCGACTACATGCGCCGCCACGCGATCGATCTGCCGATCCCGCGCCGCGCCCAGCCGCGCCCCAGCGAGGTGGACAGCCGCATCGAGGCCGAAGCTGAGGACCAAGCCGGTTTCGACGAAGCGATCGCCGACCTCGCCGCCGACTGCGCCTTCATCCTGATCGACTGCCCGGGCGCGCACACCGGCTTTTCGCGCATGGCCCACGCCATCGCCGACACGCTGGTCACGCCGATGAACGACAGCCTCGTCGACTTCGACATGCTCGCCCGCCTCGACCCCGAGACCGGCCGGATCCGCGGTCCGTCGGTCTATGCCGAGATGGTCTGGAAGGCCCGCCAGTCCCGGGCCGCGACGGGACGGCGCCCGATGGACTGGCTGGTGCTGCGGAACCGGATCGCGGCGCTCGACGCGCGCAACAAGCGCCGGGTCGGGGCGGCGCTGGACGAACTGGCCACGCGGATCGGGTTTCGAGTCGTGCCGGGCTTTTCCGAACGGGTGATCTTTCGCGAGCTGTTCCTCTCGGGCCTGACGCTGCTCGATCTGCGCGAGGCCGACCCCGCGGCGATGACGCTGTCGAACATCGCCGCGCGCCAGGAGGTGCGCGACCTGATGCGCGCGCTGTCCCTGCCCGGCCTCTGAGCTCAGATTCCGGGGGCGAGCGTCTGGCAGCCGGCGCTCTCGCGGGCGAGATTCGCACAGGCGCGCTCGGCGGCCTGCTGACTGAGGCCGACGAACTGGGCGCGGTAGAAGGTGACGCCCTGCACCTTGCCCGCTTCGATGCGCCGCAGCCCGCCGTTGAGTTCGGGCAGATCGCGCAGCGCCATGGTCAGCAGATGCCGCTCGGCGTCGCCCTTGCTGCGGAAGTCGCCGAGTTGCACGCCCCAGGCGTTGCCGCCGGTGCTGGAACGACCCGAGCCGGCAAGCGCCACCGCCTGTGCGGCGTCGGTGACCTGCGGTCGCGCCTCGGCGACGGCGAAGGTCGAGGGCGATCCCGACGGGCGCTGCGCGACGACGCGGCCGTCGCCCGGCCTGGGGGCGGGTCGCAGAATCCCGCCGCGCTCGGAGGCCACCACGCGCTGGGTCGCGACGAGATCGGCGTTCACCTCGGCGACCACGGACGCGATGCTCTGGTTGGTTCGGGCGATCGCCGCGGTCTGCCCCATCCAGCGCGGCATCGGCCGCGCTTCGTCGAGCTCGCTGAGCTGGCGATTCTGGGACTCGAGCAGCTCCCGGGATTTTTCCACTTCCATCCGCAAGCAAAAC
>JANOEW010000346.1:0-7792 GCA_031413475.1 Amaricoccus sp. | reverse complement strand
GAACACGGCGCGGGCCTCGGCCTCCTTTTCGGGACGCAGGACCATGAGCATGCGTTCCTGGGATTCCGACAACATCATCTCGTAGGCGGTCATGCCGGTCTCGCGCACCGGCACGCGGTCGAGGTCGAGCCGGACGCCGAGACCGCCCTTGTCGCCCATCTCGACGGCGGAGCAGGTGAGCCCCGCCGCCCCCATGTCCTGGATCGCGATGACGGCGCCGGTCGCCATGAGTTCGAGGCAGGCCTCCATCAGGCGCTTTTCGGTGAACGGATCGCCGACCTGGACGGTCGGGCGTTTCTCCTCGATCGCGGCGTCGAACTCGGCGGAGGCCATCGTGGCGCCGCCGACGCCGTCCCGCCCGGTCTTCGCGCCGAGGTAGACCACCGGCATGCCGACGCCCGAGGCTGCCGAGTAGAAGATCTTGTCCGCGTCCACGAGGCCTGCGGCGAAGGCGTTCACCAGACAGTTGCCGTTGTATGCGGGATGAAAGCGCAGCTCGCCGCCGATGGTCGGCACGCCGAAGGCGTTGCCGTAGCCGCCGACGCCGGCGACGACGCCGTGCACGAGGCGGCGGGTCTTGGGATGGTCGGGCGACCCAAAGCTGAGCGCGTTCATCGCGGCGATGGGCCGCGCGCCCATGGTGAAGACGTCGCGCAGGATGCCGCCGACCCCGGTCGCGGCGCCCTGGTACGGCTCGATGTAGGAGGGGTGGTTGTGGCTCTCCATCTTGAAGACCAGCGCCAGCCTTCTTCCATCGGGCCCGTCGCCGATGTCGACCACGCCGGCGTTCTCGCCCGGGCCGCAGATCACCTGCGGGCCGGTGGTCGGCAGGGTGCGCAGCCAGCGCTTTGACGACTTGTACGAGCAGTGCTCGTTCCACATCGCCGAGAAGATGCCGAGTTCGGTGAGCGTGGGAGTGCGGCCGATCAGATCGAGGATGCGCGCGTATTCGTCGGACCGCAGGCCGTGGGAGGCCACGAACTCGGGTGTGACCTCCGGTTCGTGGGTGTCGAGGGCGAGGGGCATCGGCGGGCTCCGGAAGGCCTGGACGGCTGCTTCTACGGGCAGTCGCCGCCTTGAGGAAGGCATGATTTTGACTGCGCCCGGCAAGGTCACGGGCAAAAAAAGAGGCCGAGCACTACGCTCGGCCCAAGTCCAACAGGGAGGTTGAAGAAGATCACCCGGAAGGGCCATCCAACTTCGAACGAGAATATAGCGCTGAACGGCACGATCGGCAAGAGCCGGCGCCCAAATGTTGTGCATGGCTGATATGGCGCTCGCGCATGGCTGCGTCGGCTCAGGTCGCGCTTGGGGCGAGCATTCGTTTGTGGACGGAGATCTCCTCCAGCACGAAATCCCGAAACGCGCATACACGCTTATTGTGGCGCAGTTCCTCGACGTACGCCAGATATACCGGTATGGCGGCGCTTTCCGATCCGGGAAGCACCTGCACCAGATCGGGAAAGTCCGCCGTCACGTAATCGGGCAGCGATCCGATGCCGATGCCATGGATCACGCCCTGAAGGATGCCGAAGTAGTTGTTGACCATCAGCGTCGAGCCCGATTGCGCGAGTAGCGGATGCACGAATTCTGCCCCGGCGCGCACCTGGTGCGACGTCGGGCTCTGCACCACGAGGCGATGCGCCGCGAGTTCCTCGACGCTCTGCGGCAGGCCCTCGCGACCGGCGTAGGCGCGACTGGCGTAGAAGCGGATGCGCACCTCCATGATGCGGCGGCGGATCAGGTCGGCCTGGGACGGCTCCTTCATGCGGATCGCCACGTCGGCCTCGCGCATCGGCAGGTCAAGAATGCGCTCCTCGAGCATCAGCTCCAACCGCAGGTTCGGATAGCGATCGAACAGGCGGGGCAGGCGCGGCGCAAGCCACAACGTGCCGAAGCCCATGGTGGTGGTGACGCGCAGGTCGCCGTAGACTTCGTCCTTGCTGTCGCGGATGCGCGCCGCCGTGGCTTCGAGGCGGCGGGCCATGGACCGGGTCGCCTCGTGCAGCAACTCCCCCTGCTCGGTCAGGATCAGCCCACGGGCGTGGCGGCGGAACAGAACGGTATCGAGGCTTTCCTCGAGCGCGCGAACCTGGCGGCTGACGGCGGACTGGCTGAGGTGAAGCGTCTCTCCGGCGTGCGTCAGGCTGCCTGCCTCGGCCACGGAATGGAAGATTCGCAGCTTGTCCCAGTCCATGTCGCCTCGTCCGCCAGGGTGCGCCGCGCCGCGGCCCGCGTGACCGATGCGGGCTTTACCACAGATTTCGCGAGCGGGGGCGAGGAATTGCACTGAAGCGGCACGGCGGCGCGCTCCGCGACAGTTTCGTGCTTTTGCGCCGCGCGGGGCCAAATGCCGACGGATTTCGCTTTTTTGGTCATGGCCTCTGACCTATAATCATTGCGTTAGGCTGAGGGGACCTCGACCATGACGCTCCACGACGTCTCGCTATCGGATCGCTTCGATCTCGGCAAACGCCGGGTGCTGCTCGGGGGCATCCAGGCGCTGGTCCGGTTGACGCTGATGCAGAAGGCCCGCGACGAGGCGGCGGGGCTCAGCACCGCGGGCTATGTCACCGGCTACCGCGGCTCGCCGCTGGGCGGCGTCGATCTCGCGATGACCGGCGCCCGCAAGCAACTCGAAGCCGCGGACGTCAGGTTCGAGCCCGGACTGAACGAAGACCTCGCCGCAACCGCGTTGTGGGGCAGCCAGCAGGCGGCGATCCGCGGCGAAGGCCGCGTCGACGGCGTGTTCGGCCTCTGGTATGGCAAAGGCCCCGGCGTCGACCGCTGCGGCGACGTATTCCGCCACGCCAACATGGCCGGATCGGCCGAGAAGGGCGGCGTTCTGGTCTGCATGGGCGACGACCATACCGGCGAATCCTCCACCGTGCTGCACCACTCCGAGTTTGCGTTGGTCGACGTGATGATGCCGATCCTGTCGCCCGCCGGCGTGCAGGAGGTGCTCGACTACGGCATCCTCGGCTGGGCGCTCAGCCGCTATTCGGGCTGCTGGGTTGGGCTGAAATGCGTCAAGGACACCGTCGAGGTCAGCGAAGTCGTCGACGGCGACCCGCACCGCCTTGCGATCGCCGCTCCGGCCGATTTCGCGATGCCGCCGGGCGGGCTCAACATCCGGCTCGGCGACACCCCGGTCGCCCAGGAGGCGCGGCTGCACGACTACAAGCGCTTCGCGGCGGAAGCCTTTGCCCGGGAAAACAAAATCGACAAGCGTGTCCATGGTGACGCCACGGCGAAGATCGGCATCGTCTCCGCCGGCAAGTCCTGGCTCGATACCGCCCATGCGCTGGAGCTGCTCGGGCTCGACACGGCGGAATGCGCCCGGCTCGGGATCACTACCTACAAGGTCGGCATGGTCTGGCCCCTCGACATGACCAGCTTCCGCGAGTGGGCGCACGACCTCGAGCACATCGTCGTCGTCGAGGAAAAGCGCAAGCTTCTCGAGGTCCAGATCAAGGAGGCGATCTTCGACGACCGCCGTGGCCGCCGCGTCACCGGTTGGAAGAACGAGGCGGGCGACACGGTGTTTTCGGTCAAGGCGTCGCTCGACCCGGTCAAGATCGCCCGCACCCTCGGCGAGCTCTTGGCCGCGGATGGCGTCGAGACCGAAGCGCTGAACGCCCGCCGCGTCCTGCTCGCCGACGCGCTGCGCGCCGACAACGCCGAGGAGATCGCCACCCGCAAGCCGTGGTTCTGCTCGGGCTGCCCGCACAACACCTCGACCCGGCTGCCCGACGGCGCCCGCGCCTACGCCGGCATCGGCTGCCACTACATGGTGCAGTGGATGGACCGCGACACCGAGGGCTTCACCCACATGGGCGGCGAGGGCGCGAACTGGATCGGCGAGGCGCCGTTCTCCACCCGCCGCCACGTGTTCCAGAACCTCGGCGACGGCACCTACAACCACTCCGGCGTGCAGGCGATCCGCGCGGCGCTCGCCGCCGGCACCACGATCACCTACAAGATCCTCTACAACGACGCCGTCGCCATGACCGGCGGCCAGCCGAACGAGGGCGGGCTGTCGCCGCAGCGCATCGCCGCCGAACTGATCGCGATGGGCGTCGGCCGCGTCGTCGGCGTCTACGACCCGAAGGAAGACATCGACTTCAAAGCCTTCCCGGCCGGCGTCGCGATGCGGCCGCGCGACGAACTCGACGCCGTGCAGCGCGAATTGCAGGAGACGACCGGCGTCTCGGCGATCCTCTACATCCAGACCTGCGCCGCCGAAAAGCGCCGCCGCCGCAAGCGCGGCAAGTTCCCCGACCCCGATCGCCGCGTGTTCATCAACCCCGACGTCTGCGAGGGCTGCGGCGACTGCGGGGTGCAGTCAAACTGCGTCTCGATCCTGCCGCTCGAAACCGAGTTCGGCCGCAAGCGCGCCGTCGACCAGTCGAGTTGCAACAAGGACTTCTCCTGCATCAGGGGGTTCTGCCCCAGCTTCGTGACGCTCGAAGGCGCGAAGGTGCGGAAATCCGCCCGCGCCGAGCTCGCGCTGCCCGACCTTCCCGACCCGCGGCTGCCCATGCTCGAGCGCTCGTGGAACACGGTGATCACCGGCGTCGGCGGCACCGGGGTGGTGACGGTCGGCGCGGTGCTCGCCATGGCGGCCCATCTCGAGGGCAAGGGCGCCGGCGTGATGGAAATGGCTGGCCTCGCCCAGAAAGGCGGCGCCGTGCACATCCACTGCCGGATCGCGCCGCAGCCTTCGGACATCACCGCGATCCGGGTCGCGGTCGGCGAGGCCGACGCGCTGATCGGCGGCGACCTGGTGGTCGCGGCGGGGGCGAAGACGCTGGGGCTGATGACCCGCGGCCGCACCCGCGCGGTGGTGAACGCGCACGAGATCGTCACCGGTGACTTCACCCGCAACCGCGACTTCCAGCTGCCGACCGACCGGCTGACGCTGGCGCTGCGCGCGCGGCTCGGCGAGGACGGCCTGCGCATGCTCGACGCGACCCGGATGGCGGAAAAGCTCCTCGGAGACGCGATTTACGCCAACATGCTCATGCTCGGCGCCGCCTGGCAGGCCGGGTTGGTGCCGGTGGGCGAGGCCGCCATGCTGCGGGCGATCGAACTGAACGGCGCCGGCGTCGAGGGCAACAAGGCCGCCTTCCGGCTGGGACGCTGGGCGGTGGCCGAACCCAAGGCCGCGGCGGCCGCGGTCGCGCCCGATGCGCCGCCGCCGGCCGAGGACTTCGCCGCGATCGTCGAGCGCCGCGCCGCGCACCTGGCGAAATACCAGAACGCGCGCTTGGCGCGCCGCTATCGCGCACGCGTTGAGGCGGCGCACAAGGCCGATCCCGAGTTCGGCGAGGCGGTGGCGAAGGGCTACCACAAGCTGCTCGCCTACAAGGACGAATACGAGGTGGCCCGCCTGCACGCGGAGACGCTGGAGGCGGCGGTCGCGGCGCAGTTCGAGGGCGTCCGCGAGATGCGCTTTCACCTCGCACCGCCGATCCTGGGCAAGAAGGACGCTGAAGGTCGCCCGACCAAATCCGAGTTCGGCCCCTGGATGCTCGGGGCGATGCGGCTCCTGGCGCGGTTCAAGGTCCTGCGCGGCGGTCCCATCGATCCGTTCGGTCGCACCGAAGAACGCCGGATGGAGCGGGCGCTGATCGCCGACTACGAGGCGGACATGGCGCGAGTGGAGCGCCGGATGACGCCCGCCACCCGCGACATCGCGCTGGCGCTGGCGGCGCTGCCGCTCGACATCCGCGGCTTCGGCCATGTCAAGGCGGCGGGGGCAGCGGCGGCCGCCGCGCGCCGCGCCGAATTGCTCGCGGCCTTCGACGCGGGCGGCTGGCCGAAGGCGCATGCGGCGGAATAGCGCCGCGCGCGCGCTCGCGGCGCTTGCCGCGGCGGCGTTGCTCGCAGCCTGCGCCGCGCCGGGGCTGCCGCTCGGCCCGAGCGTGACGGTCCCGGCTTCGGACTTCGCCGCGGTGCAGGGGCAGGCCGACGTGGTGGTGCGCGCCTTCGTCGCCGGGCCGGAGGATGCCCGCCGGGAGGTCGGCGGCGCGCGCTGTGAGGTAATCTCGATCCTGTTCGCCGTGCCGCTGACGACGCCGGCGCGGCTCGTCTTCCCCGGCTTCGGCCCGCAGTCGCCGACGCTGTCGGTCGCCTGCCGCGCCGGCGACCTGACCGGGCGGGCCGAGCAGGCGGTCGTGACGCGCTGGCTGCGCGCCCCCGGGGCCTGGCCAGGGCCTGGTCCCTGGGGTTTGCCCTACGGCGGCGGGGCCTCGGTCTGGGGCGGCGGCTGGGGCTGGAACGCGCCCGCCGTGGCGGTCTTCGTCTATCCCGACATCGACGTGTCGCTCCGCTGAGGCGCGGTGGACAGGGCCGTCGGCTTGGGGCAGAACACGGTTCGAACGGTTCGAACGGTGCGAGCGGGAGACGGCGATGGCGATCACGGTCAACGAGGCCTCGGCGGTGCTGCGGGCTGCGGTGCGCGACGGCATTCGCAAGCGCTCGATGCTCTACCTGATCCAGGGTGGCCTGCTGGCCTTGGCCGGGGCGCTGGCGCTGATTGTCCCGGCGATCTTCGGGACCGGGGTCCTGGTGCTGATCGGCTGGCTGCTGGTGCTCAGCGGCGTGGTTCAGGCGGTCGGGCTGATCGGAGCGCATCAGGTGCCGTATTTCTGGCTGCAGCTGGTGTCGGTAGTGCTGGGGATCGTAGTCGGCTTCCTGCTGATCTCGCGGCCCGAGGCCGGTCTGCTCGCGGTGGCGCTGCTGCTCGTCGTCTACTTCATGATCGAGGGCGTCTCGCGGATCGTCTTCGCGTTGATGATCCGGCCGATGCAGCATTGGATCTATCTCCTCGCGAGCGGCATCGTCGGCATCATCGTGGCGATGATCCTGGCGTCGAACCTCGGGACGGCGGCGCAATGGCTGCTCGGAACGCTGGTGGGCGTCTACCTCATCGCCTCGGGCGGGGCGCTCGCCTTTCTCGCCTGGAACCTGCGCCGCGCCGCTTCCTGAGCCGCGTCCGAGCGGTCGACAGCGACGCCTTGCCAGGATAACGTCGACCGAACGGCAAGGAGGCTCGGGTGATGCGCGGACTGATCCTGGCGGCGGCGCTGGCGCTCGCGGGCTGCGCGGCGGGCGAGATCGCGGGCTTCGGCCCGGCGGTGCGCGGAGGCGGCGGCGGCTTGCCGGCAACCCGTGCCGAGGCGCGGCCGGACGCGATGACCTCGCCCGGGCGGCGCGAGCTGGGGCTGGCGCTGCGCACCTTCACGTCCGAGACCGACGGCAGCCGGGTGGAGATCCGGGGCGCGACCTGCCGGATCACCGGCGGCGCTTTCGAGGCGACCTTGGTGACGCCGGCGCGGCTGGTGATCCCCGACCTCGGCCCGGACGCGCCCGTGTTGCAGGCGGACTGCACGGCCGGCGCGCTGGCCGGGGCGGCCGCGGTCGAGCCGGACTTCGTCTGGATTCCGGGAGGAGGAAACCCGCCGCAGCGCGTGCTCTGGGGACTAGGTTGGAGCTATGGCTTCGAGAAAACCGGGCCGCTGCATTACCCCGACCTGGCGGTGGGCCTGGTCGAGCGTCCGCAGACCGCCAGGGGATCGAGCCTTTGAAGCGCCCGCGGTGCGGGGTTCGGTTGCGCCCGAGAGCGGCCGGACAAGTTTCAGTTCAGTTAATACCAACGGCCTCAAGCATTGACCTGTGCCCATTGCCTTGAGGTGATGGAGGAGACGATGTCGGGTCGATCGGCGAAGCGGTTCCACGCGCGGCAGCAGGCATCGACGATGGCGTCGTAGTCATCGAAGACGCTGAT
>JANOEW010000345.1:0-1598 GCA_031413475.1 Amaricoccus sp. | reverse complement strand
TCGACGGCTTCGACGAGACCACCGCCGAGGAGTTGCAGGCCCGCGCCCGCGAGAGCCTCGACGAGATCAACGCCAAGGCGATCGAACGCGCCAAGGAACTCGGCGTCGAGCAGAGCCTGTTCGACTTCGAGGGGCTGACCCCGCAGATGATCGAAGCGCTGGCCGAGGACGGTATCAAAACGCTGGACGACTTCGCGCAATGCGCCGACTGGGAGCTCGCGGGCGGCTTCACCACCGTCGACGGCAAGCGGGTCAAGGACACCGGCCTGCTCGAGAAGTTCGACATGAGCCTCGAGGAAGCCCAGACGCTGGTCATGACGGCCCGGGTGCAGCTCGGCCTTGTCGACGCCGCCGATCTGGCGCCCGCCGAAGCGGACGGCGAAGCCGAGGCCGATGCGGAGGGCGCGGCGCAGGCGTGAGTCGGGCGCGGTGGGGCGCGGGGGCAGGGTGATGGATCGCGACGCGCCCGAGCGGCGCTGCATCGTGACCCGCGAGACCGGCCCCAAGGCCGGGCTGGTGCGGTTCGTGATTGGCCCGGACGGCGACGTGGTGCCCGACCTCGCCGGCCGGCTGCCGGGGCGCGGCCTCTACGTGAGCGCCGACGCATCGGCGCTGGACAAAGCCGCGCGCAAGGGGCATTTCGCCCGCTCGGCCAAGCAGCCGGTCCGCGTCGCGCCCGATCTCGTGGCGCAGGTCGAGGACGGGCTGGCGCGGCGGCTGGTCGAGCTGATCGCGCTGGCGCGCAAGGCCGGCCAGGCGGTCGCGGGGCTGGAGAAGACCAAGGCGGCGCTCGTGTCCGGCACGGCGGCGCTGCTGGTCCAGGCGGCCGACGGATCGACGCGGGAACGCGCGACGCTGCGGCCGCCACCGGGCGAGAACAGCCTTGTTTCCTGCCTTTTCGGGCAGGAATTGGGTTTGGCATTCGCCCGCGATAGTGTGATACATGCCGCCGTGCTGGCGGGCGGCCTTGCGGAGCGCATACGAGACGAGGCCCGACGACTCGCAGGCCTCAGGGGCAAGGATTTCAGCACGCCGTCCGCGGACGGAGCTGGCGACGATGCAGTGGCGGGGGAAGGCCTCCGCCCGGAAAGGCAGACGACGGAATGACGGACACCAAGGACAGCGACCGCACGAGCAAGCCCTTCGGTTTGCGCCCCGCCGGCGGCGGCGCCACGACGACCCATGTCAAGCAGAGCTTCAGCCACGGCCGCACCAAATCGGTGACGGTGGAACTCAAGCGCAAGCGCGTGGTCGTGCCGAAGGCCGGCGCGGCGCAGGCGACCATGGCCAACCCGCGCGGCGCGGTCGCGCAGAACCTCTCGGACGCCGAGTTCGAGCGCCGCCTGAAGGCGGTCGAGGCGGCCAAGGCGCAGGAGGCCGAACGCGCCCGCAAGGAGCGCGAAGCCGCGGTCGCCCGCGACGCCGAACTCGCCCGCCTGCGTGCCGAGAAGGACGCCGTCGAGCGCGAGGACCGCGAACGCGAGATTCGCGAGCAGCGCGCCGCCGCCGCGGTCGAGGAGCAGACCGCCGCCGCCGCCAGGGCCGCCGCCCCGTCGGCGCGCCCCACCGCCGCCGCGGCGCCCGCGCTCGACCCCGCC
>JANOEW010000344.1:0-4900 GCA_031413475.1 Amaricoccus sp. | reverse complement strand
CCGTCAGCGCCGACTCCTGACGCCACCGCCGGGCCTTTTTTCTCGATCACGCGATCCGGCTGGTTCTCCAGGCAATCGTCGAATTGCAGCGCCAGGCGGCGCGGCGTGGCGAACCATTTGCCTTCGTTGTCGGCCTCGATGAAGCCGGCGGTCGCCAGCGCCTTCTGCATCTGCTCGCGGAAGGACAGGCCCAGTTTGGCCAGCGATTTGGGCGGGAGTTCCTCGGTGAGGAGTTCGATCAGTAGCGTCGCCTTCATGCCGCCACTCCTTTGCACATGGGGAAGCCGAGTCGCTCGCGCGAATCGTAATAGGCCTGGGCGATTTCGCGCGCCAGCGCTCGCACGCGGCCGATGTAGGCGCGCCCACCCTACACGCCGGTGACGCTGGGCGCGCTGGCGGGCGAGGCGCGCGGTTCGTTGTTCAAGCCGACGCGCAAGACGTCGATGGACGCCTGGCACGACGCCAACGGCGCGCACTGGGAGCCGGTGGCCGACTGGCGGCGCCCGTACTGTTTCCTCCGTCCCGGCGAGGCCGTGACCGAGGCCGTGACGCGCGAGGTGCTGAACACGCGGCGCGCGGTCGGGCTGCTGGACGCCTCGACGCTGGGCAAGATCCTCGTGGCCGGTCCCGACGCCGGGCGGTTCCTCGACCTGATCTATACCGGGGTGATCTCGTCGCTGCCGGTGGGGCGCTGCCGCTACGGGCTGATGTGCACCGAGAACGGCTTCCTGTTCGACGACGGCGTGGTCGCGCGCCTCGGCGAGCAGACGTTCCTGTGCCACACGACCTCGGGCGGTTCCGACCGGGTGCATGCCTGGATGGAGGAGTGGCTCCAGACCGAATGGTGGCAGCTGAACGTCTGGGTCGCGAACCTGACCGAGCAGTTCGCCCAGATCGCCGTGGTCGGGCCCCGCAGCCGCGAGATGCTGGAGGCGATGGGTGGAATGGACGTCGGCCGCGCGGCGCTGCCGCACATGGCGTTCCGCGAGGGCGTGCTCGCGGGCGTGCCCGCACGGGTGCACCGCATCTCGTTCTCGGGCGAGATCAGCTTCGAAGTCGCGGTGCCCGCGAACCGGGGCCAGGCGTTCTGGGACGCCGCGCGAACAGCGGGCGCGCCGCTCGGGCTGCAGCCCTACGGCACCGAGGCGCTGCACGTGATGCGGGCGGAGAAGGGCTTCATCATGATCGGCGACGAGACCGACGGCACGGTGACGCCGCAGGACCTCGGCCTCGGCTGGGCGGTGTCAAAGAAGAAAGCGGACTTCGTCGGCAAGCGCGCCCAGGAACGCCCCGACCTCGTCAGGCCCGATCGCAAGCAAATGGTCGGCCTGCTGACCGAGGATCCGGCGGTGGTGCTGCCCGACGGGGCCCACGCGGTCGCGGGCGAGGTCCGCGGGACCGGCCCCACGCCGACGCTGGGCCACGTGACCTCGAGCTATTTTTCTCCGACGCTCGGTCGTTCGATCGCGATGGCGCTGATCGACGGCGGGGCGAGGCGGCTCGGCGAGACGCTCGACTTCCCGATCAGCGGCGCAATCTCCGTCCGGGCGCGCGTGGTCGCGCCGGCGTTCTACGATCCCGACGGGCTGCGGCTCGATGTCTGACGTCGAGATCAGCCGTGTCCCGGGGCTGGGCATGATCGCGCTGCGCGCCGATCTGGACGAACCGCGCCTCGCCGCGACGCTTCGCTCGGTCGGTCTGGCGCCCCCTGCGCCGCGCCGCATCGAAATCGCCGGGGATGCGGCCGCCGCCTGGATGTCGCCGGACGAGCTTTTGCTGTTCGGCCCTGACGCGGAGACCGCGCCGCGCATCGCGGACCTGGAGGCCGCGCTCGTGGGCATGCATCACCTGATGGTCGACGTCTCGGACGCGCGCACGGTCTTTCGCCTCGCCGGGCCGGGCGCGCGTCTGGTCCTGGCCAAGGGCGCGCCGGTCGATCTCGCGCCCGGCGTCTTCGCCCCGGGCGACTTCCGCCGGACGCGCCTCGGGCAGGTGGCCGCGGCGCTGTGGGTGGTCGCGGACGACGACCTGCGCCTGATGTGCTTCCGCTCGGTGGCGGAGTTCGTCGGCGACTGGCTCAGCGTGTCGGCGCGGGCCGCGGGCGTGGCGCCGGTTTTGCTGCCGGCTGAACCGCGGGTTTGAGCCGCCAGCTTCGTCCCGGACGAACGACCTCGCGGCCCGGTCGCTCTTCCTGCGGCTTGTTCGCGAGCGTCGCCTGCACGTCGGCGATCGCCTCGGGGCGCAGGCGATAATACTGGTGCCGGCCGTGCGCGATCGAGGTCTTGCTGATCCAGCGGCAGTCGATCGCGAATACGCGCTCGCTGACGATGTCGAGGTTCTCCGGCCCGTCCGATCCGAGTCGGTCGGCGTTGCCCTTGGTCTTGTCGGAGACCGTCAGCGCCACGTCGTTCGCCGCATGATAGACGAAGACCCGGTTCGCGAGTTTCTCCAGCGGCTTCAGCTTCAGTTCGCGCTGCAGCGCGTCGTGATCCTCGTCCGCCGCCATCAGGAAGGCGCAGTCGAACACCCGTGGCGTCTCGCCGCCGTTGAGGTCGATGAACTTGCGCAGCGCATGGCGCAGCGCCCAGTTGCCCATGGAGTGCGCGAGGACATGCAGCCGCCGCGTGCATTGCGTGAGTTCGTCGGGATTGGGGACCTCGCCGATTCGCCGCGCGGCGAGCAGGACCGGCCGATCCGTCGCGCGCATCTCCATCAGGAATTCGACCAGTCGCTTAAGCGCGCGTCCCATGGCGATGCCCGAGGCCTCGGCGTCCTCGCGGTCGGAGAAATAGTTCCAGGCCGGCTGGACCTCGCCGTTGGACGGCCAGGCAAACAGCACGACCATCACCTTTTGCAGCTTCGAGGAATAGAGTTCCTGCAGCGCCGCGGCCCTGGCGAGCGAGTTCTGAAAGCTGTTGGCGAAGCCGTGCAGGTAGACGATCACGTCGAGATCCTCTGCCTTCAGCTTCTCGCGCAGCTCCTCGAACATCTTTCCCGAGCCGAGCTTTTGCCCGGCGGACTCGAGCGCGGTCTTGTCGAGGGTTTCGGAGAAGAGCTTGGTCTCGCCGACTTTCCAGGCGTCGTCGTCGTCCGGGTCGCCTTTCAGGGCGACCTCCGAGCGGCCCACCCGGAAGATCTGGGGGCCGTCCTTGTTGAATCGCTCGCCGAAGACGTCGCCGTTCGCCGAACTTTCGTGCCTTACGTCGCGGTTGCTGGCAAAGTAGATTGTCGTCATCGCGGGGTTTCCCTATGCAAGGACTTAAAGCCGGTCAGGATACCACGTTTTGCGCGGCGGCGAAATGCAGGCGTTGAGCCTCTCGTCGCCGGTGGCGGCGGGACTGCTGCTCGCGCCGTCGCTCGTGTTTGCCGCGCTCGCGCTGATGGGCGATGCGCCGGGCGAATGGGGCCGGGGCGCGCTGATCGCGTGGACCGCGCTGGCCGCTGCGCTCCTCGCCGGAGCGACCCTCGCGGCCAGCGCGGCGACGGGCGCGGGTTTCGCCGCATGGGTCGCGCTCGGGCTCGGATTCGGGGCCGTGATGATCGGCGGGCCGCCCGGGCTGTTCGTTGCGGCGGTCGCTGCCGCCGCGCTGGTTGCGGCCGGCGCGGACCTGCCCGTTGCGCGCTGGCTCGCGTTCGGGTTGGCGCTTCCGCCCGCCCTGATCGCCTTGCGGCAGGCCGTCGGCTGACACGGCCGTCATCGACGCTTGACCTCCGCCGGCCATGCGTTAGGAGTCGAAAGAGAAAAATCAAGCCAAACAGGGAAAACTCTCATGAGACGTCTGCTCGCCACGGTCGCGGTCTGTCTGTCGGCCGGTCCCGCGCTCGCGCTCAACATCTGCGTCGAGGGCGCGTATCCGCCGTTCTCGCAAACCTCCGCAGACGGCTCGCTCACAGGGTTCGACATCGACATCGCCAACGCGCTCTGCGCTGAGATCGGCGAGACCTGCGAGTTGGTCAAGGTCGACTGGGACGGCATCATCCCGGCGCTTCTCGAAAAGAAATGCGATGCCATCGTCGCCTCGATGTCCGCGACCGACGAGCGGAAGCAGGTCATCGACTTCACGACCAAATACTATCGCGTGCCAAACCAGTTTGCGGGTCGCGCGGACTCGGGCATCGAGACGACGCCCGAAGGCATGGCGGGAAAGACGGTCGGCGTGCAGCGTGGCACGATCCATCAGTCCTTCATGGAAAAGCACTTTCCCGACGTGAGCCTGACGCTCTACGGCAGCCAGGACGAAGCGCTTCTCGACCTCACCTCCGGGCGGATCGATCTGATCATGGGCGACGCGCTCCAGATCGAGGGCGGCTTCCTCAAGACCCCGCAGGGCGAGGGCTTCGCGTTCGTCGGCGACCCGGTCTACGACGAGGCGGTGCACGGCACGGGCGCGGCGATCGGTGTGCGCAAGGAGGACACCGAGCTGCGCGACAAGCTCAGCGCTACGATCGACGCGATCCGGGCCAGCGGCCAATACAACGAGATCATGGGAAAGTATTTCGAGTCCGACATCTTCGGCGCCGAATCCTGACGTGATCGGGCGCGTCGCGGCGCGCCCGGCCCCCGCATGGAGCAACTCCTAGCCTACACCCCGCTTCTGGCGCGCGGCGCGCTGGTGACGATCGCGCTCGCGATCCTGTCGCTCGTGTTCGCGACGCTTCTCGGCGGGCTCGGCGCGGCGGCGCGGATCGGAGCCGGGAGGTTTGGCCAGATCGCCGTGCAGATCTACACGACGATCGTGCGCGGCGTTCCCGACCTGGTGATGTTGCTGCTGATTTACTTTGGCGGTCAGCGTCTCGTGAACATCATCGTCACCGGTTTCGGCGGCGAGACGCTGAACGTGTCGCCCTTTCTCGCGGGCGTTCTGGCGATCGGCTTCATCTACGGCGCCTACCTGACCGA
>JANOEW010000343.1:0-10318 GCA_031413475.1 Amaricoccus sp. | reverse complement strand
GGCGGTCACCACGAACAGCGCCGCGATGAACATCACCACCGGGTCGCCGAACCCCGCGAGGCTTTGTTGCAGGGTCAGCAAGCCGGTCAGGTGCAGCGCCAGCGCGCTGCCCATCGCCACCACGATCACCGGCAACCGGTTCCAGACGAAGAACCCGATGGTGGCGCCGAGGATCAGGAAGACGACGCCGACGTCGCCCATGCCTCAGAAGCGCCAGATCAGCGGCACCAGAAAGACCGCGATCACGAAGAACCAGCCCATCATCGGCAGCCCGAACTTCCAGTAGTCGCCGAAGCGATACGCGGCGGGCTCCTGCACCATCAGGTTCGTCGGCGTCGCGACCGGGGTGAGGAAGGCGCCCGCCGCCGCGACGCAGACGCCCATCAGCATCGGCGCGGGCGAGACCTGCATCTCCAGCGCCGCCACCACCGCGATCGGGATGATGATGAACGCGGTCGCGGTGTTGGAGATCACCTGACCCATGATGGCCGTCAGCACGAACAGCCCGGCGAGCACCGCCCGCGGCCCCGCGTCGCCGAGCGTCGCCACCAGCCCCTCGGCGAGCAATTGCGCCGCGCCGGTCTCGGAGATCGCGGTCGACAGCGGCATCATCGCCCCGACCAGGATCACGGTCGTCCAGTTGATCGCGCGGTACGCCCCCTCGACGCTCAGGATCCCGAGGATCAGGATCGTGCAGGCGACGAGCAGCCCCGCCACCGCGGGCGGCGCCAGCCCGGTGGCGAGCACCAGCACGAAGGCAGCCATGAGCACCGCCATCTGGCGCGCGCCCTCACCCAGCGGCACGGCCTGCCGGCGCACCACGTCGGGCTGATCGACCACCAGCACGCGCGCCGGATCGAGCCGGCGGTCGAGCGTGTCCCAGCTGCCCTGCAGCAGCAGCGTGTCGCCCGCCGACAGCGTCGCCTGCGGCGGCAGGTCCTCGCCGCGGCGCTGGATCGCGAGCACGACCATGTCGCCGCTGTCCGTGACCATGCCGGGATAGAACCTGCGCCCGATCAGCGGCGAGCGCGGCGGGATCAGCACCTCGGCCAGCCCGGAGGTGCGGTTGACCAGGGTGCGCTTGATCCGCTCGATCGACGGGATCTCGTCGACGACGCCGAGCTCGAGCTCGCCCGCGAGCAGGCCGATCGCCTCGGCGTCGCCGCGCACGAAGACGAGGTCGCCGGCCTCGATCGCGTCGCGGTAGACCGCGGTCGCCGCGTCGGGCCCCTTGATCGTGACCAGCTCGATGCCGGCCCGATCGGAAAAATCGATCTCGCGCCGCGGCGTGCCCGCCAGTGGCGAGCCCTCCAGCACGCGGAGCGCGTAGACCTCGCTCGACAGCCGGTACTGCTTGACCAGCGTCCGGGCGTGCCGGCTGAGGTCGGGCGGCAGGTTCGCGCTGACCCGCGTCGGCAGCAGCCGCTCGCCGAACACCACGGCGATCGCGACGACCCCGACCAGCAGCGGCGCGCCGACCAGAACGAACTCGAAGTAGCTGAAGCTGCGCCCCGAAGCCTCCTGCAGCGAATCGGCGACCAGCACGTTGACCGGCGAGCCGGTGAGGAACATCATCGAGCCCGCGTGACCCGCGAAGACGAGCGGCATCAGCAGCTGCGATGGCGGCCGGCCCAGGCGCACCGCGAGCACGACCACGACCGGCAGCAGCGCCGCGACCGCGCCGTTGACGGTGATCAGCGCGCTCAAGACCCCGACCAGCGCCATCATCAGCACAATCAGCCGTGTCCGGCTGTCGCCGGCCCCCGCGGACAGCATCTGCCCCGCCCAGGCGGTGACGCCCGCGGCCTCGAGCCCGCCGCCGATCACGAACAGCGAGGCGATGAAGATGGTCGCGGGGTCGCCGAAGCCCGCGAGGCTCTGGTTCAGCGTGAGGATGCCCGTCGCCCACAGCGCCAGGGCGCAGCCGATGCACACGACGATCACGGGCAGCCGGTCCCACATGAACAGGCCGACCACGGCGGCGATGATGGCGAAGACGGTCCAGATGTCCGACACGCGCTCGACTCCGTTCCCCGCCGGCGCGCTTCGCCGAGCTGGAGCCGTCCTAGCATCGACGGGCCGGACAGCCAACCGCGTCGCGCGACGCTGGCGGGAATCGCCGCTCCGGATTCGCCGGTGCGGAACCGCCGTTCGACCTTCCTCGGCAGGGTCGGGCGATTTTGTGCTGTGATTTTCGTGCATAGGTTGAAGATTTAGTGCATTCCGAAGGTTAGCCCAGGCCGTTGAGGCCTTTCCCCGCTTGTCCGGCGCGCCTATAAGGGCCGCGTAACCCAGCCGGCGGCGAAGGACGGGACAGAATGTTTGGCGCATTGAGCGGTCTGTTCACGTCGGACATGGCCATCGACCTCGGCACGGCGAACACGCTGATCTACGTGCGCGGCAAGGGGATCGTGCTGAACGAGCCCTCGGTGGTCGCCTACCACCTCAAGGACGGCAAGAAGCGCGTGCTGGCCGTGGGCGAGGAGGCGAAGCTGATGCTCGGCCGCACGCCGGGCTCGATCCAGGCGATCCGGCCGATGCGCGACGGCGTGATCGCCGACTTCGACGTCGCCGAGGAGATGATCAAGCATTTCATCCGCAAGGTGCACAAGCGCGGCGGCTGGTCGAAGCCCAAGATCATCTGCTGCGTGCCGCACGGCGCGACGCCGGTCGAAAAACGCGCGATCCGCGAGAGCATGATCTCGGCCGGTGCGCGCAAGGCCGGGCTGATCGCCGAGCCGATCGCCGCGGCGACCGGGGCCGGCATGCCGATCACCGAGCCGACCGGCAACATGGTCGTCGACATCGGCGGCGGCACCACCGAGGTGGCGGTGCTGAGCCTGGGCGACGTGGTCTACGCGCGCTCGGTGCGGGTCGGCGGCGACCGGATGGACGAGGCGATCATCGCCTATCTGCGCCGGCAGCATAACCTGCTGATCGGCGAGGCGACGGCCGAGCGGATCAAGACCACGATCGGCACCGCGCGCATGCCCGACGACGGCCGCGGCGCGCGCATGGACGTGCGCGGACGCGATCTGCTGAATGGTGTGCCGAAGGAGATCGAGATCAACCAGGGCCAGATCGCCGAGGCGCTGGCCGAAACGGTGCAAACCATCGTCGAAGCGGTGATCACCGCGCTGGAGCAGACCCCGCCCGACCTCGCCGCCGACATCGTCGATCGCGGCGTGATGCTCACCGGCGGCGGCGCGCTGCTCGGCGACATCGACCTCGCGCTGCGCGAGAACACCGGGCTCGCGATCTCGATCGCCGAGGACTCGCTGATCTGCGTCGCGCTCGGCACCGGCAAGTCGCTGGAGTTTGAAAACCAGCTCGCCCATGTGATAGACTTCGGATCCTGAGGCGGGCGGCAGACCCGTCCGGGTCCGGCCGCGCCGACGGCTGTCGTGCGGCGCTCGGCCAGAGGCGTAAGGCGTGGCGTTCCACAGCGACCAGAACCCGGACTATCTGCGCGGCGTGCGGCGCGTGCTGGTCGGCGCGGCGGCGCTGGCGCTGCTCGCGATCTTTCTCGTCTGGCGGATCGACAACGCCCGCGTCGAGCAGCTGCGCGTCAGCCTGATCGATCGGTTCGTCCCGAGCTTCGACTGGACGCTGAAACCGGTGACGGCCGCGGCCCGCCTCGTCGCGGATTTCCGCTCCTACGCCCGCGTCTACGAGCAGAACGCCGAGCTGCGCCGCGAGCTGCAGCGCATGCAGGGCTGGCGCGAGGCGGCCCTGCAGCTGGAGCAGAAGAACGCCCAGCTGCTGGCGCTCAACAACGTGCGGCTGAACCCGCGGCTCACCTTCGTCACCGGCGAGGTGCTGGCCGACGCCGGCTCGCCGTTCCGCCACTCCGCCATGGTCAATGTCGGGCGCATCGATGGCGTGAGCGACGGCGCGGCGGTGGTCGATGGGCGCGGGCTGGTCGGGCGGATCGCCGGCGTGGGCGAGCAGTCGGCCCGGGTGATCCTGCTCAGCGACAGCTCGAGCCGCGTGCCCGCGATCGTGCGCCCGTCCGGCCAGCGCGCGATCCTCGCCGGCGACAACCGGACCGCGCCCGTGCTCGATTTCCTCGACCAGTCCGACGAGGTGCGCCCCGGCGACCGCGTGGTCAGCTCCGGCGACGGCGGGCTCCTGCCGCCCGAACTGGTGATCGGCCAGGTCGTCGTCAGCCCCGACGGCCGGCTGCGGGTGTTGCCGGCCGCGGACTTCCGCCGGCTCGATTTCGTGCGGGTGATCCGGCGGCAGCCGCCCGGCGTGGTCGAAGGACCGGGCGAGCTGATCGGGCCCCTGGTCACGACGCAACCCGTGCCCGCGGCGCCCGAGGCGCTGCGATGAAAGCGGCCCGGCGCTTCGCCCCGGCGATCGAGACCGCCGCCCTGCTCGGGCTCGGGGCGGCGGCGATCCACTTCGCGCTCTTGCCGTTCGACCTCGCCGCGGGTCGCTTCTCGGGTCCCGACCTGGTCTTTTGCCTGGTGGCGGCGTGGGTGATCCGCCGGCCCGCCGAGGCCCCGCTCTGGGCGGTGCTCGGCCTCGGCCTCGCCGCCGACCTGTTCCTGTCGCGGCCGCCGGGGCTCGGCGCGCTCGGCCTCCTGCTCGCTGCGGAGGCGCTGCGCGGCAGTGCGATCTCGCTGCGCTCCGGACCCTTCGCGGCGGAGTGGCTCAGCGTCGCCGGCGTCTTCGTCGCGTTGCAGCTCTGCCTGCACGCGGCGCTCCAGCTCGTCTTCCTCGACGGCCCGGGCCTCGGCGCGCTGCTGCGCCAGGCGGCGGCGACCGCGCTCGCCTACCCGCTCGTCGTCGCGCTGCTCGCCGTCGGGCTCGGCCTGCGCGCGCCGCGCGGCGGCCGCGCCGGCGACCGGTTGGGACGGATCGCGTGACCGGCCCGGGAAGAAAGCCGCCGGCCCCGAGGATCACCCGCCGCGGCCTGATGCTGCTCGGCCTGCAGGCCGGCGTCATCGCCGGGCTCGGCTGGCGCATGCGCCAGCTGCAGATCGTCGACAACGAACGCTACAGCCTGCTCGCCGAGGAGAACCGGATCAACGTCCGCCTGATCCCCCCGGCCCGAGGCCTGATCTTCGACCGAGAGGGCCGCCCGCTTGCGCTCAACCGCCAGAACTACCGCATCGTCATGGTCCGCGAGCAGGCCGCCGACCCCGCCGCGATCCTCGCGCGGCTCGCCCGCATCATCGACCTGCCCCCGGATGTCCAGGACCGCGCGCTGAAGGAGATGACCGCGCGCAGCGCCTTCGTGCCCGTCGTGGTGACCGATCATCTGACCTGGGACGACGTGGTGCGCGTCTCGGCGAACGCGCCCGTCCTGCCCGGCGTCATCCCCGAGGTCGGCCTGTCGCGCTTCTACCCCGACGCCTATTCCACCGCCCATGTGGTGGGCTACGTCGGCCCGGTCTCGGAAAAGGACCTCGCCGAGCTCGAGGACCCCGACCCCGTCCTGCAGATCCCCCGCTTCCAGATCGGCAAGACCGGCGTCGAGCAGCGCCTCGAGGCCGAGCTGCGCGGCCAGGCCGGCACCACGCGCATCGAGGTCAGCGCCGCCGGCCGGGTGATGCGCGAACTCGACCGCGTCGAGGGCGCGGCGGGCGCCGACGTCCAGCTCACCATCGACAAGGGCGTGCAGAACTTCGCGATGCAGCGCATGGCCGGCGAGAGCGCCTCGGCGGTGGTGATCGATGTGACCAATGGCGACATCATCGCGCTTGCCTCCTCGCCGGGGTTCGATCCCAACAGCTTCGTCTTCGGCATCGGCGCGACCGAGTGGAACGGCCTGCTCAACGACGAGTACCGGCCGCTGTCCAACAAGGCCGTCGCCGGCGCATACCCCCCGGGCTCCACCTTCAAGATGACCGTCGCGCTCGCCGCGCTCGAAGCGGGGCTGATGCGCCCTGGTGACGGCGTGAACTGCCCGGGCTTCACCCGTCTCGGCAACCGCCGGTTCCACTGCTGGAAGCGCGGCGGCCACGGCGGCGTCGACCTGCGCCGCAGTCTCGCCCAGTCCTGCGACTGCTATTACTACGAGATGGCCCGCCGCGTCGGCGCCGACGGCATCTCGGCGATGGCGAAACAGCTCGGGATGGGCGTGCGCCACGACCTGCCGATGCCGGCGGTCACCGAGGGGCTGATGCCCGACGCCGCCTGGAAGCTCGCCAACCGCAATGAGAAATGGTCCGCCGGCGACAGCTTCAACTATGGCATCGGCCAGGGCTTCACCCTCGCCTCGCCGATGCAGCTCGCGGTCTACACCGCCCGCCTCGCCACCGGGACCGCGATCGTGCCCCGCCTGGTGCGGGCAGTCGGCGGCGCGCCCGCGCCGCTCGCGACCCCGGCGGCCCTCGACCTCAGCCCCGAGAACCTCCGCCTGGTGCAGCAGGGCATGTACGCGGTGTCGAACGAAGGCGGCACGGCGGCGCGCTCGCGCATCGTCGATCCGGCGATGCTGATGGCCGGCAAGACCGGCACCAGCCAGGTGCGGATCATCACCGCCGCCGAGCGCGCCGCCGGCGTCACGAAGAACGAGCAGCTGCCCTGGGGCCGGCGTGACCACGCGCTGTTCGTCGCCTACGCGCCCTACGACCGCCCGAAATACGCCATCGCCCAGATCGTCGAGCACGGCGGCGGCGGCTCGGCAGTGGCCGCGCCGATCGCCCGCGACATCCTGATGCGAGCGCTCTACGGCGACCTGCCGCCGCTCAGCGCCTATCCGCCCGACCAGCGCCAGGCGGCCGAGGAGATGATGCGCAACCTGAAGCCGCTGCCGGAGACCGAGCCGGCTCAGGCGCAAAGCGACCGCGCATGAGCGTCCCCGACGCTGGCCCCGGACCGGGAGGCCCGTTCGCCAAACTGCTCGCGCTGAACTGGGGCCTCGTCGCGCTGCTGGTCGCGGCCGCTTCGCTCGGCTTTCTCATGCTCTATGCCGCCGCCGACGGCGCGCTCGACCCCTGGGCGCGAGCGCAGATGATCCGCTTCGCGCTCGGCTTCGGCGGGATGATCGTCATCGCGCTGATCCACATCCGCGTCTGGCGAGTCCTTGCGCCCTTCGCCTACCTCGGCGCGCTCGGCCTCCTCGTCCTGGTGGAGTTCTACGGCGTCATCGGCATGGGCGCGCAGCGCTGGATCGCGCTCGGCCCGGTCCAGGTCCAGCCGTCGGAACTGATGAAGGTCGCCCTGGTGATGGCGCTCGCCGCCTACTACGCCCGCCTCGACCCAGCGAAGGTGTCGCGCCCGCTCTGGCTGCTGCCGCCGCTTCTGCTGATCTTCGCGCCTACCGGCCTCGTGCTGATCCAGCCGAACCTCGGCACCGCGATCCTGCTGGTGGCCGGCGGCGGCGCGGTGATGTTCCTCGCCGGCGTCAGCCTCTGGTACTTCGCGGCCGCGGTCGCCACCGTCGCCGCCGCGGTCACGGCGGTGCTGCGGTCGCACGGCGCCGAGTGGCAGCTGCTGCACGACTACCAGTACCGACGGATCTTCACCTTTCTCGACCCCGACAACGATCCGCTCGGCGCCGGCTACCACATCACGCAGGCCAAGATCGCCATGGGCTCCGGCGGGTTTTCCGGGCGTGGCTTCATGCAGGGCACCCAGTCGCGGCTGAACTTCCTGCCCGAGCGCCACACCGACTTCATCTTCACCTCGCTCGCCGAGGATTTCGGCTTCGTCGGCGCGATCGGCCTGCTGGCGCTGCTGGCGCTGATCGTCGTGTTCTGCATGGCCTCGGCGATCTCGAACCGCGACCGCTTCGGCGCGCTCGTCACCGGCGGCGTCGCGACCAGCTTCTTTCTCCTGTTCGCCGTCAACATGGGCATGGTGATGGGGATGATGCCCGTCGTCGGCGTGCCGTTGCCGCTGGTCTCCTACGGCGGCTCGGCCATGCTGGTGCTGATGGCGGCCTTCGGCCTCGCCCAGAGCGCCCACGTCCACCGTCCGCGCGCCCGGGATTGAGCCGCGTGGTACAGCTGCTCTTTGCCGCCCCCGCCGCCGACTGGCCGGTCTGGCGTCCGCACCTCGTCCGCGCCTGCTCCGCACGCGGGCTTGCGGTCCAGATCGTCGACCGGGCTGAACGGCCGGACGCGGTCGACTACATCGCCTACAGCCCGTTGGGGGGGCTGACCGACTTCGCCCCCTTCTCCGCGCTCAAGGCCGTGCTCAGCCTTTGGGCCGGGGTCGAACGCATCGTCGGCAACCCGACGATCCGCGTGCCGCTGTGCCGCATGGTCGATCCGGGGCTGCGCGCCGGCATGGTCGAATGGGTCACCGGCCAGGTGCTGCGCCACCACCTCGGCACGGACGCGCATGTCCTCGGCCAGGACGGTGTCTGGCGCCACGACGCGATCCCGCCGCTCGCCCGCGACCGTCGCGTCAGCGTGCTCGGCCTCGGCGAGCTCGGCCGCGCCTGCGCCTGCGCGCTCGACGGTCTCGGCTTCGACGTCGCGGGCTGGAGCCGCCTGCCGAAGGTCGCGGGGCGGATCGCCGCCCATGCCGGCGAGGCGGGGCTCGAGACGGTGCTGCGCCGCGCCGAGATCCTGGTTCTGCTGCTGCCGGCGACGCCCGCGACCGAGAACCTGCTCGACGCCCGCCGCCTCGCGCTGCTGCCACCGGGCGCCGTTCTGGTCAATCCCGGGCGCGGCCAACTGGTGGACGACGCAGCGCTGCTCGCGGCGCTCGACGCGGGCCGCCTCGGTCACGCCACGCTCGACGTCTTCCGCACCGAGCCGCTGCCGCCCGATCACCCGTTCTGGGCGCATCCGCGGGTGACGGTCACGCCCCACGTCGCCTCCGAGACGCGCCCCGCCACGGCGGCCGAGGCGATCGCCGAGAACATCCGGCGCGGCGAGGCAGGCCTGCCTTTGCTCCATCAGGTCGATCGCGAGCAGGGTTACTGACCCGCCATAGTGGACGTTAACACATTTATCATTTAACTTGAGTTCTGTCCGAGTTCGGACGCACGGTTTCAGCGGGAGTGGCCGTCGCGTTCGCGACCTCCTGCCCGCCTCGGCGGGTCCGCGGCCAGGTCAGCGGATCAGCGCGGCGACCCTGCGGCGTAGCTCGGGCGTCAGATCCGTCTCGAACCAGGGATTGCGCCGCAGCCAGGCGGTGTTGCGCCACGAGGGATGCGGCAGCGGGATCACAGCCGGCCCGAACTCGCGCCAGCGCGCCACCGTCGCGGTGACCGAGCCCGCCCCCAGCCGCCAGCGTTGCGCGTGCCCGCCGATCAGCAGCGTCAGCCGCACCTGCGGCATGACGCCGAGCGACCGGTCCCGCCATGTCGCGGCGCAGACCGGCGGCGGCGGCAGGTCGGCGCCCCTGGCGTCGTAGCCCGGAAAGCAGAAGGCCATCGGCAGCACCGCGAAGCGGGTGCGGTCGTAGAAGGTCGGGCGGTCCACCCCCAGCCAGTCGCGCAGCCGGTCGCCCGAACGGTCGTCGAACGGCCGGCCCTTGGCGTGGACCTGTGCGCCGGGGGCCTGCCCGGCCAGCAGGATCGGCGCGCGGTCCGACAGCCACGTGACCGGCCGCGGCGCGTGCGCGGTCCGGGTCGCGGCGAAGCGCTCCGCGCAGCGCCGGCAGGCCCGCACCTCCGCCGCCAGCGCCTCGACGCTCGCCTGCCGCCTGCCGTCCATTCCGTCGGCTTAGTCCCCCGCCCGGAGCGCGTCAATCGCGCGGAGTGCGGGTCTTTCCCTTCGACCGATCCCGGTCTAGGGTCCGCGCCGACCCGAACAGGAGGCGGCCATGGCCGAGATCAAGGACCCCGAGAACACGCTGGTGATCGCGCTGAAGGGCGGCGAGGTGCATGTGGAGATGCTGCCCGATGTCGCGCCGAAGCACGTCGAGCGGATCAAGGCGCTGGCGCGCGCGGGGGAGTACGACAACGTCGCGTTCCACCGGGTGATCGACGGCTTCATGGCCCAGACCGGCGACGTGGCGAACGGCGACATGGAGGACGGCTACGTTCCCGGCCGGTGCGGGACCGGCGGGTCGGCGCAACCCGACCTGCCGGCGGAGTTCTCAAAACTGCCGTTCGACCGGGGCGTGCTGGGGATGGCGCGCAGCTCCAGCCCCAATTCCGGCAACAGCCAGTTCTTCATCATGTTCAAGGAGGGGCACTTCCTGAACGGCCAGTACACGGTCTGGGGCCGGGTGGTGGCGGGGATGGAGCACGTGGACGCGATCGCCAAGGGCGAGCCGCCGCGCAGCCCCGACCGGATGGTCTCGGTCCGCGTGGCGGGCGACCGATGATCCGGCGGGGTGTGCTGGCGCTGGGGCTGGCGGGCGCGCTGGCCTGGGGCGCGGCGTCGGCCTGGGCGCAGGACGC
>JANOEW010000342.1:0-2201 GCA_031413475.1 Amaricoccus sp. | reverse complement strand
CAGGCCGCCGATGACCAGCAGGTGAATATCGAGCGCGAGGAACAGCAGCCCGGTCAGCGTGGAGAACAGGCTGCCGACCAGGGGACTTTGCGTGGCGCTCTGGGGATCGACGAAGTAGGCGAAGCCCAGCCCCATCTGCAGTCCGATCGCATCGCCGGCGAGTTCAGCGGCGGCGAACACCAGCCGCAGCAGCAGGCCAAGAGAGGCGCCGATCAGGGTCTCGCGCAGCGCATAGGCCAGGGCATGGGGCGAATCGAGCGGCACCGGCGCCGGCGCGAAGCTGGCGGCGGCGAAGGTGAGGATCAGCGCCAGTCCCACGCGCATGCGCATCGGGATCGAGGCGTGACCGAGGACGGGCGCCGAGAAGATCGTCGCCATTACCCGGATGAAGGGAAACAGCAGAGCGCCGGCCCACGCATGCAGTTGCGCCGAGGTGATTTCTATCATCCGATCAGGGAAGGAATCTCGTTGAAAAGACGCCTTACGTAATCGGTGAGGACCGCGAGCATCCAGGGCCCGGTGAGGGCCAAAGCGGCGAAAACCCCGATCAGTTTGGGGATGAAGGCGAGCGTCATTTCATTGATCTGGGTCGCCGCTTGCAGGATGCTCACCGCGAGGCCGATGAGCAGCGCGGCGCCCAGCGCGGGGGCGGAGACGAGCAGCATGATTTCCAGCGCCTGCACGACGATGGCGAGCACGCCTTCGGCGCTGGTCATGTGCCGAAGCTTGCAACCAGGGAACCAAGCAGCAGGTTCCAGCCGTCGACCAGCACGAACAGCATCAGCTTGAACGGCAGAGAAATAAGCATCGGCGACATCATCATCATGCCCATCGAGGTGAGTACGCTCGCCACGATCATGTCGATTACCAGGAACGGCACGAAGATCAGGAAGCCGATTTGGAACGCGGTCTTCAGTTCGCTGGTGACGAAGGCGGGCACCAGCACGCGCAGCGGCACGGTCTCGGGCGTGAGCGGCGTATCGCTGCGCGCCAGCCGCGAGAACAGCGCCAGATCCGCATCGCGCGTCTGGCGCAGCATGAACGCACGCAGCGGCTTCTCGGCGCGTGTTAGCGCCTCGTTGAAGTTGATGCGATTCTCCGTGAACGGTTGGTAGGCGTCGGCATAGATGCGCGTTCGGCCGCCCGCAAATCGCCGCCCGCCAGGCCCAGATCGGCATCGACCACCCCCACCAGGGTCAGGTGCGGAAAGTTCAACCCCTTCGCCACGATCTGCGTGCCGATGATCAGATCCACCTCGCGGTCCACGATCTTCCGCGCTGCTTCCGCGGCCGCCAGCGGCCCCGGCAAGGTGTCGCTCGCCATCACGATCCGTCGCGCGTCCGGGAAGGCGACCGCCGCCTCCTCCTGCACCCGCTCCACGCCAGGGCCGACCGCGGCCAGCGATCCCTCGGCCCCGCATTGCGGGCAGACCGGCGGGATAGGTTGCGCGTGGCCGCAATGGTGGCATTGCAGCCGGCGTTGCAGTCGGTGTTCGACCAGCCAGGCGGTGCAGTTCGGGCAGCGCATCCGGTGCCCGCAGGACCGGCACAGCGTCAGCGGCGCATACCCCCGCCGGTTCAGGAACAGCATCGCCTGTTCCCCCCGCGCGATCGCCGCCTGCGCCGCCGCGACCAGACGCGGCGACAGGAACCGCCCCCGCTCCGGCGGGTCGCTGCGCAGGTCGATGGCGGTGACGGTCGGCAGCCCCGCCGCGCCGTGCCGCAACGGCAGATGCAGCGCGCGATACCGCCCCGCCTCGGCATTGGTCAGGGTTTCCAGGCTGGGCGTCGCGCTGACCAGCACCGCCGCCGCCCCGGCAAAACGCGCGCGGACCACGGCCATGTCGCGGGCGGAATAGACGACGCCTTCCTCTTGCTTGAAGGACGTCTCGTGTTCCTCATCCACGATCAGCACGCCGAGGTCCGGGAAGGGCAGGAACAGCGCCGACCGCGCGCCGACCACCACCGGCGCCGACCCCTCGGCCACCGCGCGCCAGGTGTCGCGCCGGGTGCGGCTGGTCAGTTCGGAATGCCACAGCGCCGGCGCCGCGCCAAAACGCCGGGCAAAGCGGTCGAGCCATTGGCTGGACAGCGCGATCTCCGGCAGCAGCACCAGCGCCTGGCGGTTCTGGCGAAGGGCTTCGGCAATGGCGTCGAGGTAGACCTCGGTCTTGCCCGACCCGGTGACGCCGGCGAGCATGG
>JANOEW010000341.1:0-1860 GCA_031413475.1 Amaricoccus sp. | reverse complement strand
CGCGGGCGAGGGCGGCGCACGCGATCCTGCGCGCGGCGGCGGGCGCGCCGCGTCCATGACGCCGCCAGCGCCGATCAGGTCTCGCGGCGGCGCCGCCGCGCGCGCCGCCGCCAGAGGCTGAACCTCCGCCGGGTGCGGATGACAGCGGCGGAGACCCGGGGGCGCAGGGCGGGAACGTCGATCGCGAGAAGCATCAGCCCGGCCGGCAGCATCCACAGGCCGAAAATCGGCAGGATCGCGAGAAAGCTGCCGAGGATCAGCAGGATCGCCACCGGGACTCGCAGCAGGCGCATCCGGTTGTGCAAGAGCGCCTGGATCCGCCGGCGTGGCAACGGCGTGTTCCGGGCGAGGGCGTCGAACTGCCGGCGCAGTCGGTTCTCGTGCTTCTGCGCGTGTCTGGACAAGGCAAGCCCTCGCGATCCGCCATCAATCTGGGGCCGGGCGCCGGTGCTTGCAATGACCGATCATGCTACGCGACCGCGGTGAGGCAGGATATCATGAAACCTTGCCACAGAATCGCGCGACGTCGCGCCGGCGCGTTCACGGATCGGTTACGAGCGCCACCGGAGGATGTCGTGGGGCCGTCAGGGAGAGCACGGCATGGACGCAACGCTTCGACTGCTGCGACGGACGCTGCTCGACGACCGAGGCGAGACGGCGATTGAATACGCGCTGCTCGCCGGGCTGATCGCCGCGGGGCTGATCGCGCTGGTCGCGACGCTGGGCGAATCCGTGGCCGGAGGCTTCGGCGCCTTCAACGCGGAGCTCGAGGCGGTTCGCTGAGGCGGTCGGCGACGTCGAGCGCCGCGTCCGGTCCGGGTCCGGACCGTCGCGGCTTCGGACGGGCAGATCGCGTCAGTTACGCGCCTCGAGCAGGCGGCGGGCGATGACCTGGGCCTGAATTTCCGCGGCGCCCTCGAAGATGTTGAGGATGCGCGCGTCGCACAGCACGCGGGAGATCGTGTATTCCAGCGCGAAGCCGTTGCCGCCGTGGATCTGCAGCGCGTTGTCGGCCGAGGCCCAGGCGACGCGGGCGCCGAGCAGCTTGGCCATGCCGGCCTCGAGGTCGCAGCGCCGGCCCTCGTCCTTTTCCCTGGCTGAGAAGTAGGTGAGCTGGCGGGCGATCATGATCTCGACCGCCATCATCGCGATCTTGCCGTAGACGCGTGGGAAGGCGATCAGCGGCTTGCCGAACTGCTTGCGGTCCTGGGCGTAGCGAAGCGCGAGGTCGAGCGCGTTCTGCGCGACGCCGATGGCGCGCGCGGCTGTCTGGATGCGGGCGCTCTCGAAGGTCTGCATCAGCTGCTTGAAGCCCTGGCCCTCGACCCCGCCGAGCAGGTTGGCGGTGGCGACGCGGAAGCCGTCGAAGCCGAGTTCGTATTCCTTCATGCCGCGGTAGCCGAGCACCTCGATCTCGCCGCCGGTCATGCCGCGGGCGGGGAAAGGGTCGGCGTCGCTGCCGCGGGGCTTCTCCGCCAGCAGCATCGACAGGCCGGAGTAGTCGGAGGTGGCGGGGTCGGTGCGCACCAGCATGGTCATCACGTCGGTGCGCGCCGCGTGGGTGATCCAGGTCTTGTTCCCGGTCACCACGTAGTCGTCGCCGTCGCGGGTGGCGCGGGTGCGCAGGCTGCCGAGATCGGAGCCGGTGTTGGGTTCGGTGAACACCGCGGTGGGCAGGATCTCGGCGGTGGCGATCTTCGGCAGCCAGTGCGCCTTCTGCGCCTCGGTGCCGCCGCAGAGGATCAACTCGGCCGCGATCTCTGAGCGGGTGCCGAGCGAGCCGACGCCGATGTAGCCGCGCGACAGCTCCTCGGAGACGACGCACATCGCGGTCTTGGACATGCCGAGGCCGCCGTATTC
>JANOEW010000340.1:0-5772 GCA_031413475.1 Amaricoccus sp. | reverse complement strand
AGACCGAGCTGCAGCGGCTGCGGAAGGAAGTGGTCCAGCTGCGGGCCGAGCGGGACTTCCTAAAAAAAGCGGCGGCGTCCTTCGCGAAGGAATCGCGATGAAGTATCGCGCGATCCTGGCCGGGCCCAGCGGCCTGTCGATAGAACGCCGATGTGCGCTGCTGGGCGTGTCCAAGAGCGGGTTCTATGCCTGGTGCCATCGGCCGCTGTGCCGGCGGGCTCAGGTGAACGCGCAGCTCGTGGTCGAGATGCGCCGGATCCACGTCGACATGGACCTTGACGAGCTGGCGCGACGCCGCGGCATAGAGCGCGCGCCAATCGACCAGGCCGAAGCGGGTGAACTGCGCCTCGTTGCCGAGATAGATATTCTCGCCGACGGTCAGGTTGGTCAGCAGCGACTGCTCCTGAAACACCATGCCGATGCCCTTACGGTTGGCGTCGGCGGCGTCTAGCAGCCGGGTCGGCGTCCCGGCGATGAGGATGGCGCCGGAATCCGGCTGGTAGACGCCGCTCAGGATCTTCATGAGCGTCGACTTGCCGGCGCCGTTCTCGCCGATCAATCCGACAACCTCGCCCTGCCCGACCTCGATCGACACGCCCTTGAGCGCATGCACACCGGGAAAGCGCTTGTCGATGTTCGCCAGCGCAAGGGCCGGTTCAGCGGCGACCGTGTTCATTTCACGATACGCATCAGCTTGCGGTCGATGGACAACGCGACCGCCGCGATGATCATCAGGCCCTGGACGCCGATCTGCACGCTCGGCGGCACGCCCATCAGGACCATGCCGTTCGACAAGACCACCACGATCAGAACCCCGACAAGGGTCTGCACAACGCCGCCCTGCCCGCCGGACAGCGCCGTTCCGCCGACCACGACCGCGGTGATGGTGGTGAACAGGCGGCCGTTGCCGATTTGGGCGTTGCCGAGGCCGAGCTGCGCGGCCGCGAGGATGCCGCCGACGGCGTAGAAGACGCCTGCGAGCGTGAAGGCCGCGATCCGCACCCGGGCGACCGGGATGCCCGACAGCGCTGCCAGTTCCTCGCCGCCCCCGAGGGCGTAGATGTAGCGTCCCAGGCGCGTGTGATCCTGGATCACCAGCGCGACCGCGAGGCAGAAGAGCGCCAGCCAGACGCCCCAGGGAAAGCCAAGGAACCGGTCGATGGCGAGACCGCGGATCCACGGGTCGTTGATCCGCACCGCCATACCGCCGAGCAGGGCGTTTGCGACGCCCACCCCGATGAACCAGATCCCGAGCGTGGTCATGAAGGACGGAACCTTCAGGCGGACGTGGATCACTCCGTTGACGAAGCCCACGCCCGCTCCGACCAGGAGCACGACGACGACGGCGAGCAGGCCAAGTTCGTTGGCGTTCGCCCCATTCAGCACGAGCAGCGACAGAATGACTGTCGCGAGGGTCAGCACGCCCTCGACCGAGAGGTCGATCGAGCCCATCAGGATGATGAAGGTCGCCCCGAGGCCGAGCACGAGCGGGATCATCGCCGCCTGGCTGATCCGCACGGCATTGCCGAAGCTGAGGAAATTCGGATTGATCGCTGTGATGGCCGCGCAAAGCAGGACAAGCACGATGACGGGCGCCCAGGACGCCAGGCGCCAGCGGCGCCCGCGCCCACCCGGCTGGCTGGTGGCGGCCGGCGCCGAGGTCGCGGACTTCTCCATGGCGGTCATCTTTCGGGGCAAGGTGCAACGCCGGGCATACTGTGGCGCAGCCGCCGCCCGGACGGGAAGCGGCGCGGGTGGCTTCTGGCGCCCGCGCCGTTCAGGTCAGCTGTACTGAATCTGCCCGCTGACGCGACCCCAGATATCGTTCCAGTCGAGGGCGGGCTCGGCCTTGACGTTGGTGTCGTAGTAGGACTGAGCGTTCTCGGACGTGATGATGACCCCGGTGCCGTAGAACTCGCGGTGGTCTTTCGGCTCCGTCGAAGGATCGAACTTGCCGGTCTTGGCGTGGTAGCCGATCGACAGACCCATGCCACCTTGCCAGAACGGGTCCCAAGCGACAGTGCCGACCATCTCGCCGGCGAGGATTGCCTCCACGGCAAGCTGGATGCCGTCGATCCCCGTGACCGGAACCTTGCCGGCCCGCCCGTCGGCGCGCAGGGCCTCGACCGCGGCGAGAGCCATGTCGTCGTTTGCCGCCCAGATGCCGCCGATCTGGTCGCCGAACTGCGTCAACCAGGCGTTGGTCTTCTCCAAGGCTTCGGTCGCGGACCAGTTGGCAACCTGCAGGTCGAGAAGTTCGACCCCGGGGTTCTCGTCGAGAGCCTGCTGCAGGCCGGCCTTGCGTTCGATGGCGGGCACGTTGGACTCGATTCCGCCCAGGGCGACGATGCCGCCCTTGCCGCCCATCGCCTTGATCAGCGTGTCGGCCATCGCCTTGCCGTACGGCACGCCGCTGAACGAGATATGCGCCACATAGTTCGGGTCGAAGTCCCAGGGATGCAGGTCGTTTGGCTTATTCCACTGGGTCACGACATAGGCGCCGGCGGCCTTGGCGGCCTCCACGATCGGACGGGCGTCCGGGCTGTCGTTGGGATCGACGTTGATCACGCAGTTGCCGCCGGTCTTGGCCAGAATCGCCTTGATGTCGGCGATCCCCTTCTCGCTGTTGCCTTCGGTGACCAGCGTCACGTACTCTGCCCCGACAGACGCGGCGAAGGCCGCGCCGCCCTTGTTCCAGGTGGCGTGATAGGGATTAGACAGCGACCGGATCGAATTGACGACGGTCGGAGTGTCGGCCGCGAACGCCCGGCGCGCGATGAGGCCGGGGAACGCGCCCGCGATGCCCATGGTCGCCGCGCCCTTCAGTATTTCGCGACGCCGCACCATTCGGCCCGTCGCTCCGATTCTGATTCTTTCGACCATTTTGACAGTTCCTCCCTGAGAATAGAAACGCCGGGACCGTCGGCGCCTCGCTTGGTTTCTAGGCTCTCTTGGTTCGTCAATCCTCCATCAGCGCGCCCGGCAGATCACTGCCGCCCGCGATGCCGATGCCAAGAACAACAACCCGCCGGATCTCGCACATCGACGAGTCATTTCGGCCATGATCACCGATGCATTCTCGGAATGACCTGTCAATGATCTTCGATGTCGCTCAATCGCAGGATTAGCCACGTCAATTCGGGCGCGCGTCCTGATCGCGGACCCCACCTGCGATCAATCGAGACGGATGCCCGCCCGGATCGCTGACGACAGTTTGGTCCGCCGCCGCATCGGATCACCGAATTGTGTAGCCTCCATCTACAACCAACACTTCTCCGGTGACGTAGCCGGACGCCGGCGAGCAGAGGAAGAGCGCCGCGGCGCCGATATCCTCCGGGGCACCGACCTTCGGCATTGGCGTCATGCTCCGCCAGACCGGCGCCCACTCGGGGTTGGCGAAACCGCCCGCCGTCATGTCGGTGGCGATGTAGCCGGGGGCGATGGCGTTCACCCTTATGTTCTCGGCTGCATAGTCGCTGGCGAGGCTCTTGGTCAGCATGTGCACCGCCGCCTTCGACGCGTTGTAGGCGGCCTGCGGCTGGGGGATGTTGGAGATATAGCCCGAAATCGAGCCGATGTTGAGGATGACGCCGCTCTGCTGCCTGCGCATCGGCGCCAGCGCCGCCCTGCAGGCGCGGAAGACCGCGTCGAGGTTGATATCCATCAGGCGGCGATAATTCGCCTCGGTGAAGCTGTGGGTCTCGCCGTGCTGGGCAACCCCGGCATTGTTGACAAGGATGTCGAGGCGACCTGCAATCGCCACGGAATCGGCCACCAGCTTTGCCGGCGCCTTTGGATCCTGCATGTCGGCCTGGAGATAGTCGACCTTGTGACCCGCATCCCTGAGCCGGGCAATGACCTCGGGCCTCGGCGTGCGCGAGGACAGGATCACGTGGGCGCCTGCCTCGGCCAGCGCCTCGGCGATGCCGAGGCCGATGCCGCGCGTGGCGCCGGTGACGAGCGCGATCTGCCCGTCGATGCGGAATCGGTCCATGATCATGGGTGCACTACCTTCGGTTGCGATTGTGGCCGTTCCTCGCGCGGCGGGTCGAGGCCGAGGATGAAATCGGCGCAGCGGTCGCCGAGCATCATAGCAGGAGCATTGGTGTTGCCGGCGTTGATGTTCGGCACCGCCGACATGTCCGAGACCCGCAGATTGTCCACCCCTCGGACGCGCATCCGAGCGTCGAGCACTGCGCCGCGATCGCCGTCGGCGCCCATGCGCGCGGTGCTGGCCGGATGATAGTTAGTCTTGACGAAGCGCCGGCAATGCGCCGCCATCGCGTCGTCGCTGAGGTCGGGTCCCGCGGGCGCGATCACCTTCTCGACGCGCTTGCCGAGCGGGCCGCTCAGCAGCACCTCGCGGAAGAAACGCTGGCCCGCAATCATGATCCGCATGTCGTCCGGATCGCGCAGCAGGTGCGGTGAAACCATCGGCATGTCGTCGGGATTGCTGGAGCGCAGCTCGACGTAGCCGCGCGACTTCGGCTTCACCAGCACTGTAGTGATGGTGACGCCGTAGGTATCGTCGAACACTTTGAGCAGATCGCGGTCGAGATAGACGATGGGGACGCAGAAGGCCTGGATCGACGGCGGCGCGTCGCGGTCGACCGGATTGACGAAGGCGCCGGCCTCGAGGCCAGTCGAGGTGATCGGGCCGCTGCCGAACAGCCTGAAATGGATGCCGTTCTTCAGCATGCGCCAGCCGACGCCCTGGCGGTAGTAGCCGTAGGGGCCGTTGGTGACGGAAATCACCGGCACCTCCGGGTGGTCGATCAGGTTCTGGCCGACGCCCGGCAGGTCGACGAGGGTCTCGACGCCCCTGGAGCGCAGGTGCTCGGCGGGGCCGAGCCCCGAGAGCATCAGGAGCTTGGGCGTCACAAGCGCGCCTGCCGCGACGATGATGTCGGACCGGGCACGCGCCGTCTGCTGCTGGCCTGAGGCGTCGCGATAGGTCACGCTCACCGCCCGTCCGTTCTCAAGGTTGATCCGCCGCGCCGCCGTGCGCAGCTTGACTGTCAGCCGCGGATCGTGCTTCAGCGGCTCGGCATAGGCGTAGGCGGCGCTGCTGCGTTTGCCGCTTCGGTTCGTGAACTGGTAGAAACCGACGCCGCGCTGGGTTGGCCCATTGAAATCATGGCTGAACGGCTCGCCCATCGCCTGAACGCTCTGAATGAACCAACGCGAGACGTCGTCCACGTGTCCCGGATCCGAAACGAGCAGCGGGCCCTCGGCGCCATGCAGGTCGTTGTGCAGACGGTTGTTGCCTTCAATCCGCCGGAAATGCCGCAGCACCGTCGCCCAGTCCCAGGCCGCGCCCTCGTTGTTGCCGCGCAGGATAGCGTCCCAGTCGTCGTAATCCGACGGCCGGCCGCGCATGTAGACCTGCGCGTTGACCGACGACCCGCCGCCAAGGACGTTGCCCTGCGGGATGTCGTGCACCCGTCCGCCGAGGTGCTCCTGCGGCACGGTGTGGTGGTAGGTCATGTACTTGCTGCCGTTGATCAGCTTGAAGATACCCGGCGGCATGTCGAGAAGCGGGTGGTGATGCGAGTATCCCGCTTCGAGCAGCAGGACCCGCCGGTCGCCATCGGTGACCAGCCGCGCCGCCACCACGCAGCCCGACGCTCCGCCGCCGACCACGATGTTATAATCTCCCACATTCACGCACGGTCCCCCGGCTTCGCGCCGACCGGCCGGGGAACCCGCCCTCCGCCGGTGGCCGCGGGCGTATGTTCAGAAGTTGAAGTCGGCAATGTTGTCCATGGTGAA
>JANOEW010000339.1:0-2184 GCA_031413475.1 Amaricoccus sp. | reverse complement strand
GGACAATTCCCGTCACCGCACCGAGGATGCGATGCGCATCAATCGCCAGAACCAGGACGGGATATTGCGTTTGATGAACGAGCTGAACGACCTGGCGGAAGGTGACCTGACGGTGCGCGCCACGGTGTCGGAAGACATCACCGGTGCGATCGCCGACTCGGTGAACTATACAACCGAAGAGTTTCGCAAACTGGTGGCGCGGATCAAGGCTGCAGCGGAACAGATGGAGCGTGCGACCAAGGATGCGGAGGATATCTCCAAGGGTCTGCTGGAGGCCACTCAAAAACAGGCCCAGGAGATTCATGGGGCCGGCGATGCGGTGCAATTGATGTCACAGTCCATCAAGGAGGTCGATTCCAGCGCGGCGCAGTCTGCCGATGTGGCGCGGCGTACTCTGGCGGCTACCCAGCAAGGCGCACAAGCGGTGCGCAATTCGATCAGCGGCATGGACGGTATACGCGAGCAGATCCAGGACACTGCCAAACGCATCAAGCGGCTCGGCGAAAGTTCCCAGGAGATCGGCGAGATCGTGGATCTGATCTCGGACATCACTGAACAGACCAACGTGCTGGCCTTGAATGCCGCCATTCAGGCCGCGCGCCCCGCCGCAACCGCAGCGGCACCGCCAAGTCGTCGGCCGGCGCGTCGAGCGGCGGCAGGTCGGGCGCGCCGGGTTGCTGCGTTCCGCGTACGAAGTCGGTGGCGCGGCGCTCGCCGTGGTGGTGGGAGCCCGGGAGGAAGCGCACGCAGCCATTGTCGACGTCGGCGTCGGCGAGCGCGATCCACAGCGTCACCCCGGCGGGCCGATCGAGGGGCCAGTAGGCGAAGTCCTGGTGCCACTCCACCCGATCGCGCGTGCCCGCGGGCTTGTGGATCACGTTGTCCTGGAACAGCACCAGCGCGTCGACGTCGAGGATCGCCAACGCGAGGCGCGCCGCCTCGGGGATCGCGTCGCGCAGCGTCGGCACCTGGCGCCAGACGTCATTTCGCAGCACGCCATAGGCGTTGGTATCCGGCCGCTCCCCTACCCAGGCGAGGAAGGCCCCCGCGACCGCCTCGGCGGACGAGAGGGTAGCCGGGAGGCGGACGAAGCCGTCGCGCGCGTAGGCCGCGCGAGCGGCAGACCAGTCAGCGGACATGGGCGCAGGATAATCCCGCGGGGTACAGTCTGCGACGGAGCGCGCGATGCACGTCCTGTTCCTCGAAGTCGACGCCGAGCGGAACTGGGCGCTGGCCGCGATCGGCCCCTCCTTCCTAGCGAGCTATCTCCGCAGCTTCGGGCACGACGTCTCGATGCAGCGCGTCGGCCACGACGACGCCCTCCCCGATGTCGTCGCGCGCGTGATCGCCGCCAAGCCCGATCTCGTCGCGTTGTCCCTGACGACGCGGCAGTGGCAGCGGGCCCGCCGGGCGGTGGCGGCCATCCGGGAGCAGCTCGACGTGCCGGTGGTGTGCGGCGGCCTTCACCCCACCTTCTCGGCCGACGAGGTGCTCTCGAACCCGGGCTTCGACTTCGTCTGCCTCGGCGAGGGCGAGGAGGCGATGCGCGACCTCGTCGACGCGCTCGCGGCGGGCGCGCCGATCGCCGAGGATTCGATCCCGAACCTCCAGATCCGCGGCGGAAGACGCCCGAAGCTCCGGCCGCCGTTCGCAGACCTCGACGCGCTGCCCTTCATGGCGCGGGACATGCTCGACGAGCAGCACGGCGTGCGCTTCTTCGCCACCCAGCGCGGCTGCCCCTTCCCGTGCACCTACTGCGCCGCCCGAAAGTACGACGACCTCTACGAAGGCGTCGGTGACTACGGCCGGCGGCGCTCGCACGAGAACGTGCTCGCCGAGCTCGATGAGCTGCAGCGCGGGATCGGCCTCAGCTACGTGATCTTCATCGACGACACCTTCACGATCAACCGGCCGTGGGTGCTCGAGTTCTGTCGGCGCTACCCGAAAGAGATCGGCAAGCCCTTTTCGATCCACGCCCGGGTCGAGACGGTCACGCCCGAGGTGCTCGGCGTGTTGGCGAAGGCCGGCTGCAAGATGATCACCTACGGCGTCGAGAGCGGGAGTGCCCAACAGGCCACAGGCGAGCCCTTTGAAAACTTGGTCCAACAGGCCAAGAACTACTTTCTCGAGAAGGAGGTTTCCGTAACGATCCAGCGCGACAATGGTAAGAAATCCAAAGTGACG
>JANOEW010000338.1:0-1529 GCA_031413475.1 Amaricoccus sp. | reverse complement strand
CGAGCGCGAGGCCCGCAGCCTGCATCGTCTCGACGTCGCCGCGCAGGCAGAAGGTGCGGCAGTCGGCGAGTTCGCGTACGAACGTGCCATTGACCAGGTCGAGCGCCTGGAACTGCCGGCCGATCGCCTCGTCCGCGAAGTCGATCTCGAAGGCGATCCGCAGCGCCGGCGCCGGCGCGAGCTCGGCCCAGGCGCCGTCCTGGAAGACGCGCACCGGCTCGAGCACCCGGATCGCGCGGGTCGGGCCGGGCAGGTGGCGCAGTCCGGTTGCGACGATCTTCTGGACGAAGCGCTTGGCGCTGCCGTCCATGATCGGAACCTCGGGGCCGTCGATGTCGATCACCGCGTTCCACACGCCGGTGCCGGCCAGCGCCGCCATCAGGTGCTCGACCGTCGCCACCGAGACGCCGGCGGCGTTGGTCAGCCGGGTGTTGAGCCGGGTGTCGCTGACGAGATCGTAGCGGGCGGGAATGACGTTGTCGCGGTCGGTCACGTCGGTCCGGCGAAAGCGCAGCCCGCCGGCCGCCGCGGGACGCAGCAGCATGCGCACCGGCCGGCCGCTGTGCAGCCCGGTGCCGACGAAGGCGATCTCCTGCTTAATCGTGGTCAACATGACCCTCGCTCCTGCGTTTCTTTATCGCGCGCGTCTCTTGATCGGACGGCGCCTGCTCGCAGAAAAGAAGATAGGGGCTTCACGGAATTGCAACAAATCAAGGTTTGTGACCGATTGCTACAGCCGCGGCCGAGGGCTGGCCGGCGTGCAGCGAAGGTCGTCGTCGGCTGATATGAGGCTTTTGAGGGCGCGGAACGAAAAAGGGCGCCCCGGCAGGGGCGCCCTCGAGCGGGGCCGCAAGCAGCGGAGAGGTGGTGACCCCGTCAGTTGGCCTGCCGACGCAGGAAGGCGGGAATGTCGACGCGTTCGCGATCTGTATCCTCGTAAGGCTCGGCAGGCTGTGCGGTTGCCCGGCCGGGCAGGGGGTCTGCGGCGCGCGGACGCAACGGCGTCTCCTCGCGGCCGACCTGGCCGGTCATGCGGTGGATGAGGCTGTTGATGGTCATCCGACTGCCTTTGTCGGAGTCGCGGGCGCGGGCGTCGGCCGATCCGGCCATCGGCGCCGCCTTCGGCACGTTCTGCACGGCGCGCTGAAGCCGCGCCAGCGCTTCCGGCGACGGGTCGCCGGAGCGGCGCGGCTGGGTGGGCTGCGGCACCGGGACAGCCGCCGCCGGCTCGGCGAAGAGTTCGGCGTGGTCGTCGTCGATGGCCTGGGACACGCGGTGGTCGGCGAAGTTCGCCGGCGCCGGGGCTGGTTGGGGCTGAGGCTGCGGACGGTGCGTCAGCGCTGCCGGCGCGGCGGCGCGCGGGGCTGCCGCGACGGCGAGCGGCTCGATCACCGTGCGCCGGGTCGGCATGGCGTCCTACTTCGCCACCGCGTCGATGCCGGTGGCGACGACGCTGACCCGCATCATACCGGCCATCTCCGGGTCGAGGGTCGAGCCGACCATGATGTTGGCGTCCGGATCGACCTCGG
>JANOEW010000337.1:0-5188 GCA_031413475.1 Amaricoccus sp. | reverse complement strand
CTCGAAGTGGCGCACGCGCTGCGCTTCCTGACCGGCGAGGAGATCGACGGCCGGGTCTGGGACGTCACCGTCGCGCTGGGGGGCGAGCTGCTCGCCCAGGCCGGCCTCGCCGCCGCCCCCGGGGTCGGGGCCGACCGCATTCGCGACGCCTTCCAGTCCGGCGCGGCGGCCGAGCGCTTCGCGCGCATGGTCGCCGCGCTCGGCGGGCCGGCCGACATCCTCGAGAACCACCACCACCACCTTCGCCGCGCACCGGTGATGCGCGACGTGACGGCGGGGCAGGGCGGCCATGTCGCGGCGATCAACGGCCGCGCCCTCGGCTACGCCGTGGTCGAGCTCGGCGGCGGCCGGCGTCGCGCCACCGACGCGATCGACCATGCGGTCGGCTTCGAGGGCCTCGTCGGCCTCGGCGCCTGGGTCGAGCCCGGGGCTCCGCTCGCCCGCGTCCACGCCCCCGACGACGCCGCCTTCGAGCGCGCGAGCGCCCGGCTGCGCGCCGCCTACCGCCTCGCCGAGACGCCGCCGCTCGCCACGCCGCTGATCCTGGAGCGGATCGCGTGACGCCCTCCGCCCGCCGCCGACGGGCTTGCGCCCGCCGTCGCCGGCCGGGCCGAGGCGCCGCGTCCCGCGCGCGCCGGTTGCACGGTTCCGCTCGCGGCGCAGGGCGCCGTTGCGCGCGTGGCCCCGTCTCGCTGACGCCACCGGCGCGTTCAGGGCGCGACCCTAGCAGGAGCGCCGGTGAGAGGGGTCCACGATCAATGGCTTACTCTGGCTTGCATCATGCAGGTCCTGAACGCGCCGATCCCGCCTGATGCCCCGTGCGGCGCTCCTGGTCCTCGATTCCGTTGGCTGCGGCGGCGCCCCCGACGCGGCCGACTTCGGCGACGAAGGCGCGAACACCCTCGGCCACATCGCCCGCGCCTGCGCCGAGGGACGTGCCGAGACCGGCCGCTCCGGCCCGCTCCGCGTCCCCCACCTCGCCGCGCTCGGCCTCGGCCCGGCGATCCGGCTCGCCTCCGGCCTCGACACCGGCCTGCCCGAAACCGCCCGCGGGTTCTGGGGCGCGGCGACCGAAGTCTCCCGCGGCAAGGACACCCCCTCCGGACATTGGGAGCTCGCGGGCGTGCCCGTTCCTTGGGAGTGGCGCTATTTTCCCCGGACCGACCCGGCCATCCCCGCCGCGATCACCGAGCCGCTGGTCGCCCGCGCGGGCTTGCCCGGCACGCTCTGCAACGCCCATTCCTCCGGGATGCCGGTGATCCGCCGCTGGGGCGCCGAACACATCGCGACGGGCGAGCCGATCCTCTACACCTCAGCCGACAGCGTGCTGCAGATCGCCGCGCACGAGCGGCACTTCGGCCTCGACCGCCTCTACGAGGTCTGCCGCATCGCCGCCGAGATCGTGCACCCGCTGCGCGTCGGCCGGGTGATTGCCCGCCCGTTCGTCGGCGAGACCGCGGACACCTTCGCCCGCACCGCGAACCGCCGCGACCTCGCGATCCCGCCGCCCGCGCCGACCCTGCTCGACCGCGTCCAGGCCGCGGGCGGGAGCACCCATGCCATCGGCAAGATCGGCGACATCTTCGCGCATCGCGGGATATCCACCCTGAGCAAGGGGCCGAACGACATGGCCCTCGTTGACGCCACCCTCGTGGCGCTGGATACCGCCGCTGATGGCGACCTGATCTTCGCCAACTACGTCGACTTCGACACGCTTTACGGCCACCCCCGCGACGTCGCCGGCTACGCCCGCGCGCTCGAGGCCTTCGACGCCCGCCTGCCCGAGATCTTCGCCCGGCTGGGGCCGGACGACCTGCTGATCCTCACCGCCGACCACGGCAACGACCCGACCTGGCGCGGGACCGACCACACCCGCGAGCGCGTGCCGGTGCTCGGCCTCGGCCCCGGCGCCCCGGCCGCGCTCGGCCTCATCGGCTTCGCCGACGTCGCCGAGACGCTCGCCCGGCACCTCGGCATCCCGCCCGGCCGCCACGGAACCGCCCGGCCATGACCGAGCCTGCGACCGAGCCCGTTACCGACTGGGCGGCGCTTCCCAAGGTCGAGCTCCACATCCATCTCGAAGGGGCCGCGCCGCCCGCCTTCATCCGCACCCTCGCCACCGAGAAGGGCGTCGATCTGAGCCGCGTCTTCGAAGCGGACGGCGGCTACGCCGCGACCGACTTCGCCCACTTCCTGCGCACCTACGAGGCCGCCTGCACGGTGCTGCAGACCCCCGACGACTTCCGCCGCCTCGTCACGGCCGTGCTCGAACAGTCCGCCGCGGCCGGGGTAGTCTACACCGAGATCTTCCTCGCCCCCGACCTCTGCGGCGGCGGCGACCCGGGCGCCTGGCCCGACTTCCTCGCCGCCATGGCCGCAGGCGCGGACGCCGTCCCCACCATCGAGTCCCGCTTCATCCCCACCGCCATCCGCCACTTCGGCCCCGCCCGCGCCGAAGCCGCAGCACGCGTCACCGCCGCCAACCCGCACTCCCGCGTCACCGGCTTCGGCATGGGCGGCGAGGAGCGCTTCGGCCATCCGATGGACTACGTTCGCGCCTTCGCCATCGCCGCAGAGGCTGGGCTCGGCCTCACCGTCCACGCCGGCGAGATCGCCGGGCCCGACAGCGTGCGCGCCGCGCTCGACCACCTGCCCGTCACCCGCATCGGCCACGGCGTGCGCGCGATCGAGGACCCGGAGCTCGTCCGCCGCCTCGCCGCCGAGGCGATCACCCTCGAGGTCAACCCCGGCTCCAACCTCGCGCTCGGCCTCTACCCGGGCTGGCGCGCGCACCCGGTCGCCCGGCTGCGCGAAGCTGGCGTCCCGGTCACCCTCTCGACCGACGACCCGCCCTACTTCCGCACGAGCCTGCCCGGCGAATACGCAGCCCTCGCCGCCGTCTTCGGTTGGACCGCCGCCGACTTCGCCAAGATCAACCGCACGGCGCTCGCCGCGGCCTTCTGCGACGACGCCACCCGCGCCCGCCTGCTCGCCCGACTGGAGCCCGCATGATCCCGCCGACGCTCACGATCGTCTCCCACCCGCTGATCCAGCACAAGCTCACGATCATGCGCGAGAAGGACACCTCGACCGCCTCGTTCCGCCGGCTCCTGCGCGAGATCTCGCTCCTGCTCGCCTACGAGGTCACCCGTGACCTGCCAATGACGACCCGCACGATCGAGACGCCGCTGACCGAGCTGCAGGCGCCCGTCCTAAAGGGAAAGAAGCTCGTGCTGGTCTCGATCCTGCGGGCGGGCAACGGCCTGCTCGACGGGGTGCTCGAGCTCATTCCTGCAGCCCGCGTCGGCTTCATCGGCCTCTACCGCGACGAGGCGACCCTGCAGCCGGTGCAGTATTACGCCAAGATCCCCGCCGACCTCGACGAGCGAGTGACCATCGTGCTCGACCCGATGCTCGCCACCGGCAACTCTTCGGCCGCCGCCGTGACCCTGCTGAAGGCCCAGGGCGCGACCGACATCCGCTTTCTCTGCCTGCTCGCCGCCCCTGAGGGCGTCGCGCGCATGGCCGAAGCCCATCCGGACATCCGCGTCGTCACCGCCGCCCTCGACGAGCGGTTGAACGACAAGGGCTACATCGTGCCCGGGCTCGGGGACGCCGGCGACCGGATGTTCGGGACTAAGTAGCCAGCAGGCCATGCTTGCTCTCAGAAACCGTATCACCACGACACGACTCTCCCGCGCCCGCTCGTGCGCAGGTCCGGCCGGGCGCTGCGGTCAGGGCAGGCGCAGGCTCTCGACCGCGAACCGCTCGTTGTAGTCCAGGAGCACGTTCACCGCTGCCTCCGCCCGCTCCGGATCGCCGAACGCCACCGCCGCGGCGATGTCGGAGTGCAGCTCCGCGGTTCGGGCGAGGTCGAGCGCGGCGCGGTAGCGGTAAAAGAACCGCCGGGCCAACCCCTCGATGATCCCCATCATCGTGGCGCAGTAGGGGTTGTGCGCCGCTTCCGGGAGCAATTGGTTGAACGCCCGGTCGAGCCGCAGGAATACGATCTCGTCCGCGTGCGACACGACCAGCCAGAAGCTGCGGTCGAGCGCACGGAACCGTTCGCGCTGCTCGGGCGTCGCGCGCTGCGCCGCCAGCGCCGCGGTCAGACCCTCGACCCGCCGCCGCACCTCGAGCAAGCCGTAACTGCGCCTTGGTGTCGATCTCTGACACCCGCACGCCCTTGTTGGGCAGGAGTTGCACCAGCCCCACGTGCGCCAGCCGCTGCAAAGCCTCGCGCACCGGCGTGCGCCCGATCCCGAGATCCGCCGCCAGCGCGGCCTCGGTCAGCGCCGTGTTCGGTGCGATCGCGAGCGTGACGATCCGTTCCTCGATTTCCCGATATGCCTTGTCCGAGAGCAGCCGGCTCGCGCGGGCCGGACCGTCTTCGTCGACAATGCCGTGGACAGGGGCCGTGTCGTCATTCAGGATCATCCGGACGCATCGCTGGTCTTGGATCGACCAGCGTCGGGCGACCATTCGCTGCAGACCGTAGCCAACGCCATATTCGTCGACAACAGGTATACGAAGCGACACCACGCGGCGCGGGAGCGCCGCTACCGACCCGGCCCGGCGGCGCGGCTCCGCAGCACGTCGCGCAGCTTGAGCCCGAGCAGCGCCGTGACCAGCGCCAGAGTCGCGCCGTTGGCGAGGATTACCGGCAGCTCACCCAACCCCAGGCCATAGAGCAGCCACAGCGCGACGCCCGTCGTCATGACCGCCAGCGTCGGCAGGTTGAGCCCGGCGGTGGACCGGCTGCGCCAAGTCTGAACGACCTGCGGAAGAAAGGCGAAGGTGGTGAGCGCAGCGGCGACGAACCCCGTCGCCTCGAGGAGGTATGCCATGGAAAAACGCCTGACTGAAGCAAATCTCTGCACCGGAGATTGTGCGTTGCTTCGATCCCGAGCGAGCTATGACTGAAAATGGGTGATGGTTTGGGAAGGCGGCGTACCGTGGCGGGTGTTCCTGGGCAATCTGCTTGTCCGCGTTGGCCTGATCGATCTGGAGCTTGGCGCCGATGTTCTCGCCCACATCGACGTCCGCGATGTCGATCGAGAGAATCTCGTAGGCCGTGCCGGCGTCGAGACCACGACTGAGGATGTTCTTCGAGATGTGATCGGGATTCTGGAGCACGTCCTTGTGGCTCGCGGCGGAGCCGATCGTGCTGACCATGCCCTCACCGACG
>JANOEW010000336.1:0-3679 GCA_031413475.1 Amaricoccus sp. | reverse complement strand
CCACGGTCGGCTCGCTGACCATCACCGGCTGGAACCGGCGCGCCAGGGCCGCGTCCTTTTCCACATACTTGCGGTATTCGTCCAGCGTCGTGGCACCGACGCAGTGCAACTCGCCCCGCGCCAGCGCCGGTTTGATCAGGTTGGCCGCATCCATCGCCCCTTCGGATTTGCCCGCGCCGACCAGCGTATGCATCTCGTCGATGAACAGGATGATCTCGCCCGCCGCGGCCTGCACCTCGGTTAGGACCGCCTTCAGCCGCTCCTCGAACTCGCCGCGATACTTCGCGCCGGCGATCAGCGAGCCCATGTCGAGCGCCAGCAGTTTCTTGTCCGCGATCGACTCCGGCACGTCGCCGTTGACGATCCGCAGCGCCAGCCCCTCGGCGATCGCGGTCTTGCCGACGCCGGGCTCGCCGATCAATACCGGGTTGTTCTTGGTGCGCCGCGAAAGCACCTGCATGGTGCGCCGGATCTCCTCGTCGCGGCCGATGATCGGATCGATCTTGCCCTCGCGCGCCGCCTCGGTCAGATCGCGGGCGTATTTCTTCAGCGCGTCGTAGCCCTGCTCGGCGCTGGCGGTGTCGGCCTTGCGGCCCTTGCGGATGTCCTCGATCGCGGAGTTCAGCCCCTGCGCCGTCACGCCCGCCGCCTTCAGCGCCGCCTCGGCGCCCGATTTCGTCACCGCCAGCGCGGTCAGCAGCCGCTCGACCGTGACGAAGCTGTCGCCGGCCTGCTTGGCGATCTTCTCGGCCTCGGCCAGCACCTTGCCGGTCTGGGTGTCCATGTAGAGCTGGCCCTGGCCGCCCTCGACCTTGGGTTGCTTGGCCAGCGCCGCCTCGACGTTGGCGTAGGCGATCCCCGGATCGCCGCCCGCCGCGCGGATCAGGTTGCCCGCCATGCCCTGCTCGTCGTCGAGTAGCGCCTTCAGCAGATGCTCGGGCAGGAACCGCTGGTGGTTCTCGCGCATCGCGATGGTCTGCGCCGCCTGCACGAAGCCGCGCGCGCGCTCGCTGAACTTCTCGAAATCCATCTCCGTCTCCTCGCAAGCGGCCCTCGGGGCCGCCCGGTCAGGCGCGTCCCCGCGGATCCTCGGTGTCGGGCCAGCCTCGTCCGCCGCGGCCCGCTATAGCCGATATGGCGAGCGATATCGCGGGCCTCAAGAGCGTTCGCACGGGCCGCACAAAACCCCTCCCGAACTCCGACCTGTGGCCTCGACCGGCTTTCCTCAGATTTCGAGATGCCGGCGCGGCCAGTAGCGCGCGACCAGCCCGCCTTCGGGCCCGGCGATCAGCGACGCGGCGTAGATCACGCCGGCCGACAGGATGATCGCCGGACCGGTCGGCAGGCTGAAATGATAGGAAAGCAACAGTCCGGCCACGCTTGCGGCGAGCGCGATCACGATCGCCGCCCCGATCATCGCCCCGACGCTCGCGGCCCAGAACCGGGCGCCGGCGGCGGGCAGGATCATGATCCCGACCGCCATCAGCGTGCCGAGCGCGTGAAACCCGCCGACGAGATTCAACACGACCAGCGCCAGGAAGGCAAAATGCGTGACCGCGCTGAGGCCGCTGACCGAGCGCAGGAACTGCGGGTCGGCGCATTCGAGCACCAGCAGGCGAAACAGCAGCGCGAGCGACAGCAGCGACGCCGTGGTGATCGAACAGAGCAGGATCAGCGCGGCGTCGTCGAGCGCCAGCACCGTGCCGAACAGCACGTGCATGAGATCGACGTTGCTGCCGCGCATCGAGACGATCAGCACGCCCGCGGCGAGCGAGACGAGGTAGAACGCCGCGAGGCTCGCATCCTCGCGCAGCGCCGTCACCCGCGTCACCAGTCCCGACAGCGCGGCCACGGTCAGCCCGGCGACCAGCCCGCCGATGGTCATGGCGCCGAGCGACAGGCCCGAGATCAGAAATCCGATCGCCGCCCCTGGCAGGATGGCGTGCGCCATCGCATCGCCGGTCAGGCTCATGCGCCGCAGCATCAGGAACACGCCCACCGGCGTCGCGCCAAGCGAGATCGCGAAACAGCCGATCAGGGCCCGGCGCATGAAGCCGAACTCGACGAAGGGGCCGACGATCGCATCCCAGATCACGCAGCACTCCGGGCGCAGACGGGTGACGCCTCGTCGTGGGCCTCGCACATCCGCCGCGCGCGCAGCAGGTTCTCCGGCGTCAGCACCTTCGCGGTCGGACCGTGCGCCACCATCTCGCGCGCCAGCATCAGGGTCTGCGGGAAATGCGCCCGCACCGAGTCCAGATCGTGGAGCACGGCGACGATGGTGCGACCCTCGCCGTGCCAGCGCCGCACCACGGCGAGCAGATCGGCCGCGGTCTTGGCGTCGATCGCGGCGAAGGGCTCGTCGAGCAGCACGAGGTCCGCGTCCTGCAACAACAGCCGCGCGAACAGGCAGCGCTGCATCTGTCCGCCCGACAGCGCGCCGATCTGTCGCGCCTCGAAGCCGGTGAGACCGACCGCCGCGATCGCCGCGTCGACGCGCTGCGCCTCGGCGCGTCGGATCGCGCCGAAAGGTCCGACCTCGCGCCACAGGCCCATCGCCACCAGATCCCGCACCGCGATCGGAAAGCTGCGGTCGATCTCGGCTTGTTGCGGCAGATAGGCGATGTCCTCGCGCGCGACCCCGGAATGCTCGATCGATCCCTCCAGCGGCTTCAGCGAACCGTTGATCGCCCTGAGCAGCGTCGATTTGCCGGCGCCGTTCGGTCCGACGATCGCGGTCAGCGACCCGGCCCCGATCTCGGCGTCGAGATGATGCACCGCCGGGTTCCGGTCGTATCCGAGCGTCAGATTGCGAAAGGCGAGGGAAGACGACATTGCGAAGCGCACCCCTACCCGACGGCCCAAAGGAACCCGAGCCAAAGCAAGCCGGACAGCGCCGCGGCGATCCCGAGGCGAGGCGCCGCGCCCATCAGCACCAGGTGCAGGCCGTCTTGCGCCTCGGTCATTCGCCAACCCTTCATGAGACGGCACGTGCGACTGTGCGCGCCTCACGACGGTCGGCGCATCTAATTGATTTTGCAGCCGATCGGTCACGCATCTAGCTTAGTTCCGCATCGCAGCTTACGAGAATTTTTTGTTATCTTATAACAAAGAGAGCTGCAAGGGTAGAGTGTCTACGTCCGGAAGACGAAGCATGCGCCCCGGAAGACGAAACCGATGCCGCGCTGCATTCGGCGCACCAGCAAATCCATGCCACGACAGTGGGCCGAATGCGGCGGTCAGCGTATCGGTTCGTGCACGGTGACGAGCTTGGTGCCGTCGGGGAACGTGGCCTCGACCTGGATCTCGGGGATCATCTCGGGCACGCCTTCCATGCATTGATCGCGGCTGACGACATGGGCGCCGGCCTCCATCAGGTCGGCGACCGAGCGACCGTCGCGGGCGCCTTCGACCACGTAGTCGGTGACGAGCGCGATCGCTTCCGGGTGGTTGAGCCGGACCCCACGGGCGAGGCGACCGCGCGCGACAATCGCGGCGAGCGAGATCAGAAGCTTATCCTTTTCGCGGGGGGTAAGGTTCATTGCGCTCTCCTAAATGCTCCAGACGCGCGGCAGCGGGTTTGCGCGGAAGGCGGTGAGAAAGGCCGCGAGCGCCGCGCGCAGCGGCGCGAAGTCGGCGCTGACGAAGCGCAGGACCAGAACGCCGCCGCGCAGGCTCG
>JANOEW010000335.1:0-7815 GCA_031413475.1 Amaricoccus sp. | reverse complement strand
CTCGCGTTAACGAAGGTTTCCGGCTCGTTATCTAGAATCATCAAGCGGTTCATTTGTATAGGCAATTCTGCCTGCGCACGCGTGCGTGACCGTGCCGGCGACGCCGCGCGGCGCGCCGGCCCCAGGTCGATCGTCAGCCCCGGATCAGCCCCATGCTCTCGAGCTTCAAGATCACCTGCTGCGCGCAGTAGTCGACGTCGAGATTCTCGGTGTCGAGCCGCAGCTCGGGGTTCGCCGGCACGTCGTAGGGGTCCGAGATGCCGGTGAACTCCTTGATCTTGCCTTCGCGCGCCAACCGGTAGAGCCCCTTGCGGTCGCGTCGCTCGCACTCCTCGATCGTGGTCGCCACGTGCACCTCCACGAACGCCCCGAACGCCTCGATCTCCTCGCGCACCGCCCGCCGGGTCGCGGCATAGGGCGCGATCGGCGCGCAGATCGCTACGCCGCCGTTCTTGGTGATCTCGGAGGCGACGTAGCCGATCCGGCGGATGTTCAGATCGCGGTGCTCCTTGGAGAACCCGAGTTCCGAGGACAGGTGCTTGCGCACCAGGTCGCCGTCGAGCAGCGTGACCGGGCGGCCGCCCATCTCCATCATCTTGACCATCAACGCGTTCGCGATCGTCGACTTGCCCGAGCCGGAAAAGCCGGTGAAAAACACGGTGAAGCCCTGCTGCGCCCGCGGCGGCTTGGTGCGGCGCAGCTCCTCGACCACCGAGGGAAAGCTGAACCAGTCGGGGATCTCGATCCCCTCCTGCAGCCGGCGGCGCAGCTCGGTGCCGGAGATGTCCAGGATGGTCATGCCCTCCTCGACCTCGTCGCGCGGCTCGTACTGGGCCTTTTCCTGGACGAACACCATCTGCTTGAAGTCGACCATCTCGACGCCGATGTCCGCCTCGTGCTTGGCGAACAGCTCCTGCGCCGCGTAGGGGTCGTAGAAATCCTGCCCCGCCGAGTTCTTGCCCGGGCCGGCGTGGTCGCGGCCGACGATCATGTGGGTGCAGCCGTGGTTGCGGCGGATTATGCCGTGCCAGACCGCCTCGCGCGGACCGCCCATCCGCATCGCGAGGTTGAGCAGGCTCAGAGTCGTGGTCGAGGACGGATACTGGTCCAGCACCGCCTCGTAACAGCGCACCCGGGTGAAATGATCGATGTCGCCGGGCTTGGTCATGCCGACCACCGGATGGATCAGCAGGTTAGCCTGCGCCTCGCGCGCTGCGCGGAACGTCAGCTCCTGATGCGCCCGGTGCAGCGGGTTGCGGGTCTGGAACGCCACGATCCGCCGCCAGCCGAGCTTGCGAAAGTAGGCGCGCAGCTCGTTCGGGGTGTTGCGCCGGGCACGGAAGTCGTAGTGCACCGGCTGCTGGATGCCGATCACCGGGCCGCCGAGATAGACGGGCCCCGCCTTGTGATGCAGATAGTTCACCGCCGGATGCGCGAGGTCGTCCGCGCCGAACACCATCGCCGCCTCGCGCGCCTTGTCCGGGGCCCATTTGTCGGTGACCGACAGGATCGCGAGGATCACCCCCTCCGGATCGCGCAGCGCCACGTCCTGCCCGGGCTCGACCTTGGCGGCGAAGGCCTCGGAGACGTCCAGCGTCACCGGCATCGGCCAGAGCGCGCCGTCCGCCAGCCGCATCTCGGTGACGACGCGGTCGTAGTCGGCCTCGCTCAGAAAGCCCTTCAGCGGGTTGAAGCCGCCGTTCATCAGCAGCTCGAGGTCGCAGACCTGCCGCGGGGTCAGGTCCCAGGACGGCAGTTCGCCCGCCTGAACCTTCAGCTTGGCCGCGCTCTCGTAGGACACGAACAGCTCGGGGATCGGGGCGAGATTGTTCGCGGCCACGGCGGCCCCTTTCACGAAGGATTCGGCGCCAGCGCCGTCGAGGGATGAGACGATCTTCGGCTTCGAGGCTCCGGACACGGACATGGGCGATACTCTCACTGGTGATTCGATACGCGCGGGGTGGTATCAGCGCCGCCCGCTCCGGTCAAAGCTCGTCGCCGAACAGGGTTTCGATTTCCATGCGGCAGTGCAACATGGTCACCATCCCCCGGCTCGTTTGCGGCTCATTCCTGTCGCATAGCGGGCCGCGATGCTGGATGCTGAACCTGGCTGGCGGTTCGAGATGGCACGGACCCGGAGGACGCCGATGACGCTGGATCCGGACACCTTGCGGCGGGCGATCGAGGACCGGCGGGCGGACCTGATCGCCCTGACCCAGGATCTCGTCCGGCTCCCGACGCTCAACCCGCCCGGCGACAACTACCGCGAGATCTGCGACCTGCTGGCGGCGCGGCTGCGCCCGCAGGGCTTCGACTGCCGGCTGCTGCGCGCGACCGGCGCGCCCGGGGACAGCGACCGCCATCCGCGCTGGAACCTGGTCGCCCGACGCGCGGGCTCGGCCCCCGGCCGCTGCGTGCAGTTCAACGGCCATATCGACGTGGTCGAGGTCGGGCAGGGCTGGAGCGTCGATCCGTTCGGCGGCGCGCTGATCGACGGCCGCGTCTACGGCCGCGGCGCCTGCGACATGAAGGGCGGGCTCGCCGCCGCCATCGTCGCGGTGGAGGCCTTCCTCGCGCTTGCGCCCGGCTTTCCCGGCGCGATCGAGATCACCGCCACCGCCGACGAGGAGACCGGCGGCTACGGCGGCGTCGCCTGGCTGGCAGGGCAGGGGCTCTATGCCCATGTCGACGCCGTCATCATCCCTGAGCCGCTGAACACGGACCGGATCTGCCTCGGCCACCGCGGCGTCTGGTGGGCCGAACTCGAGACCTTCGGCCGTATCGCCCATGGCTCGATGCCCTTCCTCGGCGACTGCGCCGTGCGCCACATGGGCGCGGTGATCGCCGAGATAGAGGCGACGCTGGTTCCGGCGCTGGCGGCCAGGCGCACCGCCATGCCGGTCGTGCCGGAAGCGGCGCGCGCCTCGACGATCAACATCAACTCGATCCACGGCGGCCAGGCCGAACTGCCGCGCCACTTCACCGGCTGGCCCGCGCCGGTGGTCCCCGACAGCTGTCGGATGATCGTCGATCGCCGCTTTCCGATCGAGGAGGACATCGGAGCGGTCAAGGCCGAGCTGCGCGCAACGGTCGAACGCGCGCAGGCACGGCGACCGTTTCGATACGAGATCCGGAATATGCACGAGGTTGTTCCGACGTTGACCGAACGCGACGCCCCGGTGGCGGCCGCGCTCGCGCGGGCGGTGCGCGCGGCGCTCGGCCGCACCGCGGAGTTCGTGGTCTCGCCGGGAACCTATGACCAGAAGCACATCGACCGGATCGGACGGCTGAAGAATTGCGTGGCCTACGGGCCGGGCATACTGGACCTCGCGCACCAACCCGACGAATATGTCGCGGTGGACGACATGCTCGACGCGGCGCTGGTCATGGCCCTGGCGCTCGCCGAACTGCTGGGGGTTGCGCCGGACCGAGGCGCGGCCCAGGCCGCTCCCTGACAACGCGGAGGTCGAAGATGAAGCACTCCCTCACGGCGCTGGCCCTCGGCCTCGCCTGTCTCGCCGGACCCGCCGCGGCGCAGGACGACGCCATCACCCTAGGCATGCAGCTCGAGCCGCCGATCCTCGACCCGACCGCCGGCGCGGCGGCGGCGATCGACGAGATCGTCTACGCCAACGTCTTCGAGGGTCTGACCCGCTTCGCCTCCGACGGCTCGATCCTGCCGGCGCTGGCCGAGAGCTGGGAGATCGCGCCCGACGGCCTGTCCTGGGTCTTCACCTTGCGAGAGGGCGCGACGTTTCACGACGGCATCGCGCTCACGGCCGAGGACGTGGTGTTTTCCTTCGACCGCGCCATGGCCGAAGACAGCGTCAACGCGCAGAAACAACTGTTCGCCGGGATCAACGAAGTCACTGCGATCGACGACCGCACCGTCGAGATCGGCCTCGACGCGCCCAAGGGCGATCTGCTGTTCAACCTCGCCTGGGGCGACGCGGTCATCGTCTCGCCGGCCACCGCGGACACGAACAAGACCAATCCGGTCGGAACCGGCCCGTTCAGGTTCGAACGATGGGTCCAGGGCGACCGGGTGGATCTGACCCGGTTTCCCGACTACTGGGGCGAGCCCGCCGGACTCGAGACGGTGACCTTCAAGTTCATCTCCGATCCGACGGCGGCCTTCGCGGCGATGATGGCGGGCGACGTCGACGCCTTCCCGGTGTTCCCCGCGCCCGAGAACCTCGCCCAGTTCGAGGCGGACCCGCGCTTCAAGGTCATCGTCGGCTCTACCGAAGGCGAGACGATCCTCGCGATGAACAACGCCCGCCCGCCGTTCGACGACATTCGCGTGCGTCGTGCGGTCGGCCATGCGATCGACCGCTCGGCTATCATCGACGGGGCGATGTTCGGCTACGGCGCCGAGATCGGCAGTCACTTCGCGCCGCATCACCCGGCCTACGTGGACCTGACCGATCGCAACGTCTACGACATCGAAGCGGCGAAGGCGCTCCTCGCCGAAGCGGGCCACCCTGCGGGGTTCAAGACGACGCTCGCGCTGCCGCCGCCCTCCTACGCCCGGCGCGGCGGCGAGATCGTCGCGAGCCAGCTGCGCGCCATCGGGATCGAGGCCGAGATCGTCAACATGGAATGGGCCCAGTGGCTCGAGCAGGTGTTCGCCAACAAGGACTTCGGGCTCACCATCGTCAGCCACACCGAGCCCATGGACATCGGCATCTACGCCCGGCCTGACTACTACTTCGGGGCGCGCGACCCGGTGGTGGTGGCGCTGATGGACGGCCTCGCGACCATGACCGACGAAGCCGACCGCAACGCGGTGCTTGCGGCGGTGCAGGATCGCGTCGCCGCGCAGGCGGTCAACGTCTTCCTGTTCCAGCTGGCCAAGACCGGCGTCGCGGACGCCCGGATCGAGGGTCTGTGGGAGAACATGCCGACCCAGGCCAACGACATGACGGCGGTGCGCTGGCGCGAATGACGCAAAGCCCGCCCAAAATTCGTGGGCTCCTCGACCGGCTGCGCGCCGAACGCGACACCAACGGGCTGTTCTTCGCGGCGCTGGCGATCGGGCTCGCGGTCTGGCTCGCCACGTGGGGGCAGCATCCGCCGCTCAGGGTGCTGCTCGCGGCGGACGTGTTCTTTGCGGTCTACATTGGGCTGATGCTGCGCGCCGCCGGCCGCTTCGACGCCGACGCGCTGCGCCGCCGCGGCGCTGTGTGGCGGCGCAAGCCGCGCGCCGGCGGCGGCATCGTCGGCATGCTCACCTTCGTCGCCATGCTGCTCAGCCTGTGGGCGATCTTCCTGCTGCTCAACCACCCCACGTCGGAAGGCCGGTTTTTCCCGGCGCTGGCGGTGGCGAGCGTGCCGCTGAGCTGGGCGATGACCCATACCCTGGCCGCATTCCAGTACGCCGGCCTCTACTACGCGCCCGGCCCCGACGGCAGCCCGGCGGGTGGGCTGGTCTTTCCCGGCGGCGAGGCGCCGGACGCTTACGATTTCCTCTATCAGGCTTTCGTGGTCGGCGCGTCGTTCTCCAACTCCGACGTCGCCGCCACCAGCCGGCCGATGCGCCGGGCGATCATGGTGCATTCGCTTGCGGCCTTCGCCTACAACACCGTGCTGATCGCGATCGCGGTGAATGCGGCGCTGACCTTCGTAAGCTGACGCGTCGCATCGCGGACGGCGCACGATCCCTCGAGCGGGTCGGTCGCCATGCGGCTGGATATCGCGCCCGCCGCGCCATAGGGTCGGACCGCATCGAGTGGAGGCTCCGGCGGAGGTGATCAGGTTCGCGCTGACCAGATGTCTGTCCCTCGGGGTCAGCCTGATTGTGGCGAGCCTGGTGATCTTCGCCGCCATCGAGATCGTGCCCGGGGACCCCGCAGCCTACATGCTCGGGCTGAGCGCAAGCCCCGAGGCCGTCGCCGCTCTGCGCGCGCAGCTCGGCCTCGACGCCGGTCCGGTCGAGCGGTACTTCGACTGGAGCCTCGGCATGCTGCGCGGCAATTTTGGTGTCTCCTACACCTACCGCACGCCGGTAGCGCAGATGGTCGGCGACCGGCTCTGGATCTCGCTGCCGCTCGCCCTCTACGCACTCGCCCTCTCTACCCTCATCGCGTTTCCGGTCGGCGTCTGGGCGGCCGCGCGCCGCGGCGGCGCCGTCGATGTCGGCGTGATGGGCGCCACGCAGCTCGGGGTCGCCGTCCCCAACTTCTGGTTCGCGATGCTGCTCGTCCTCGTATTCGCCGTGAACCTGCGCTGGTTCTCGGCGGGCGGCTTTCCGGGCTGGAGCGCCGGATTCTGGCCCGGCATCAAGGCGCTGACCCTGCCTGCGATCGCGCTCGCGCTGCCGCAGGCCTCGATTCTCGCCCGCGTGATGCGCTCGGCGCTGCTCGACACGCTCGGCGAGGACTACATCCGCACCGCCCGCGCCAAGGGCCTCAGCCGCGGCCAGGCCCTGCGCCGCCACGCGCTCAGGAACGCCCTGATCCCGGTCCTGACCATCATCGGCCTGCAGTTTTCCTTCCTGCTCGCCGGCGCGATTATCATCGAGAACGTCTTTTTCCTGCCCGGGCTCGGCCGGCTCGTGTTCCAGGCGATCAGTCAGCGCGATCTGATCGTGGTCGAGTCCGTAGTCATGCTGCTGGTCTTCGCGGTGATCGTCGTCACCTTCGTCGTCGATCTCGCCTATGCCGCCGTAGACCCGCGCCTGCGGCGGCGCGCCTGATGCGCAGCCTGTGGATCGGCGGGGTCCTCGCCGCCACCTTCGCCTTCGCGGCCCTGCTCTCCTTCGTCTGGACCCCCTACGACGTCACAGTCCTCGACATCGCAGCGAAGCTGCGGCCGCCCTCCGCCGCCCATTGGTTCGGCACCGACCACTTCGGCCGCGACGTCTTCTCGATGATCATGGTCGGCGCCCGCGTCTCGATCGCCGTGGCGCTGGTGGCCGTCGGGATCGGCATGGGCCTCGGCGTGCCGCTCGGCCTCGCGGCCGCCGCGCTGCGCGGCTCGGCGCTCGACGAGACGATCATGCGCGGCAACGACATCGTCTTCGCCTTCCCCGCGCTGCTGATCGCCATCCTGATCACCGCCGTCTTCGGCCCTTCGGCGCTCAACGCCATCATCGCCATCGGCGTGTTCAACATCCCGGTCTTCGCCCGCCTGACCCGTGGTGCTGCGCTCGGCCTCTGGCAGCGCGACTTCATCCTCGCCGCCCGCGTCGCCGGAAAGGGCCGCGCCCGGATCTCGGTCGAGCACATCCTGCCGAACCTCGCGAACCTGCTGATCGTCCAGGGCACCATCCAGTTCTCGCTCGGGATCCTCGCCGAGGCCGGCCTCTCCTACGTCGGCCTGGGCGCCCAGCCGCCGACCCCGTCCTGGGGCCGGATGCTGGCGGAAAGCCAGACGATGATCTCGTTCGCGCCCTGGCTCGCGCTGTTTCCCGGCTTCGCCATCGTGCTGACCGTCCTCGGGCTCAACCTGATGGGCGACGGCTTGCGCGACTTCATGGACCCCCGTATCCGCCGGGCCCGCGCATGACCCTGCTCGCGATCGAAGATCTCTCGCTCGCCATCGGCGACTTCGCCGTTCTGCGGCGGGTGTCGCTCGCGCTCGGCCCCGGCGAGGTGCTCGGCGTGATCGGAGAAAGCGGCTCGGGGAAGTCGATGACCGCGCTCGCCGTGATGGGGCTGCTCCCCGGGACGGTCGCGGCGACGGGGCGGATCCTGCTGCAAGGGACCGACCTGCTCGCCCGCACCGAAGCCGAGATGTGCGCGATCCGCGGCCGCGACATCGGGATGATCTTCCAGGAGCCGATGACGGCGCTGAACCCGCTGCAGACCATCG
>JANOEW010000334.1:0-11109 GCA_031413475.1 Amaricoccus sp. | reverse complement strand
CGGGCCGCGCTCACCAGCGCTCGATCGATCCCGCCTCCGGCCGCCGGCCGCTCAGCGCCCGCTGCAGCCGGGCGAGCCAGCCGGCGCCGCGGTCGTACTTCGCCCGCACCACCTCGGGCAGCGCCACGTCGCGGTTGAGCTGAACTCCCCAGACGTCCTCGATGAACCGCCCCTCGCGCTTCATCGCCTGCAGCCGGGCCAGCGCGGCGGGATACCCCATGGCCCCTTCGCGCTGCACGATCTGCAGCAGCCGTTCTTCGACGTCCTGCGCCATCTTGGCGTCGCCGCAGATCACCAGGTGCGCCTCCGGCCGCGCGAGGATGTCCCAGACCATTCCACCGTCGCCGTCTAGCGCGTCCTGCACATAGGCCTTGGCCGGGCCCTTGCGTGAAAACGCGACCGAAAGCCGCGACAGGCAGCCTTGCGTCCGCCAGTCGGTCAGGTCGGCGCGCTGCAGGAACTCGCTCTCGCCGCGGAAACCCGCATAGAGCGCCACCGGCGCCTCCGGGGTCGCGCGCACGCCGCGCGCCGCGCGATCCTGCAGAACCCCGTAGAGCGGCGCGAGGCCGGTGCCGGCGCCGACCAGCATCAGCGGGCCGGCGAAGTCGGCCGGCAGGCGTCGCGGCGCCGACTTGATCGCGAGCCGGACCTGCATTCCGGCCTCCAACCCGTGGAGGTAGTGCGAGCACAGCCCCCGACGCGGCCGTCCGTCCGGGCTCGGCAGCGTCAGCACGCCCGCCATGATCCGCACCTGGCGGGGGTGCACCCGCGGGCTGCAACCGATCGAATACATCCGCGGCTTCTGGCGGGGGAGCAGCTCGATCAGCACATCGACCGTCGGCACCGACTGCGGGAAGGCGTCGAACAGATCGAGCAGCGAATGGTAGGTCGCGCGCAGCCACTCGCGCAGGCTGCGGCGCGCCGGGTCGGCTTCGTCCAGGCCGAGGGTCGCCGACCATTTGTCGAGCTGCATCTGGTCGTCGGGATCGCGGCTCGCGGCCCGCATCGCGGCGAGCAACTCCTCGGGAGCCTCCGGCATTCCCAGATCGAGGTCCTCGGCCAGCAGTCGGCCGACCGGGTAGCCCTCGCGATAGCGGTCAAGCGCGTCGACCGACGCCCCGAGGATGCGGAACCAGGCCTCGCGCGGCAGGCCGAGATGGGCGCAGACCCCGTCGACCAGCCGGTCGGGATTGACCGGATGGATCGCCAGATGGTCGCCGGCCTCGTAGCGGCCGGCCTCCCCCGCGAGATTGAACCCGATGTGCCGGGTCGAGCGCCCGGGCCCCGCCTCCGAGCCGAGCATCTCGGCGTTGAAGGCGACCCTGCCCAGCACCGCCGGATCGTGCGCGGCCAGCCTTGAGGGCGGGATGATCTCGACCACCGCGCGCCGGGCCCGCGCGACATGGCCGTCGGCCGCCCAGAGCTTGGCGAACATCTCGAGCCACTGCTTGACCGTGTCGGACTGGCCGGCGATTTCGTCGGCGAGTTCGAGCCGCGCGATGCGCTCGGCGCCCGCCGCCTCGAGCGCCGCGTCGAACGCCGCGGCAGCGGCGCAGAACTTCGGGTAGATGCGGTTGCCGATCCCGAGCACGGCGAAGCCCACGCCCGACAGCGCGCCCGGCTTGCGCGCCCGCAGCCAGTCGAGGAAAGCCTGGCCGTTGCCCGGCGCGTCTCCGTCGCGGCAGGTTGCGGCGATGACGAGCACGAGAGATTCGCGCGAAACCAGGTCGACGTCGACCTCGTCCATCGACATCACCTGCGGCGCGAGCCCGGCGAGGCGCCGGGCGGCCTGGCGCGCATAGCCCTCGGCGGTGCCGGTCTCGGAGGCGTAGAGGATCAGCGGGCGGCGGGTCTTCGCTTCGGCGGCGGGCGGGGCGTCGCGCCCCGGGCCGATGTCGCGATCGGTCACCGCCCAGCGGTCGGCGGCGTAGGCGTAGCAGGGCCGCAGGTGGAAATCGCGCATCTCGTGGTGCCAGACCGGCGTGGTCGATCCGCCCGCCGCCGGCGCGATCCAGGACCACTGCGCCGGGCACTCCCGGCCGGCCTTCTTTTCGCGAAGGTCGTGGATCATGAACTGCCGTGCGGCGGTCTGGTGGTCGACCAGCGTCACCCGCGCCTGCTGGAAGGAATGCACGACCGCGACGTTCAGCTCCAGAAACGCCCGGTCGCGCCACAGCGTCGCCTCGGACGACGTGTCGAGCCCCAGCGCCGCGGCGATCGCCTCGGCGCGGTCGTAACGCTTCTCCTCCCACAGGTTACGCGCGATCTCGGTCCCCATGAACCAGCCGTTGAACGGCAGGCAGCCGTAGTTGATCCCGCCCACCTCCATGCGGAAGTTGGCGATCGCCGGCACCGCGCACCACTTCAGCCCCAGCGCGCCGATCGCGGGCGCGCTCGGATGGGTGATCGGCACCTCGAGCACGTCCGCCGGGTCGAGATGGTAGATCCGCGGCTCGTGTCCGGGGATGTCGACGACGAGCGGCAGGATGTCGAAGTCGGTCGGCTCCGCCGGCGGCGTCCAGCCGAGCTTGCGGATCGCGGCCGTGAGGTCGAGGTTGGCTCGGTCGCCCAGCACCGAGCCATCCGCTAGCTTGTAGCCGGCGTAGCGGATCAGCTGGCTGTTCCACACCCGCGGCCCCCAGCGCTCGCCCGGGCGGGTCGGCCGGAACGCCGTCAGCACGATCTCGATGTTGCCGCCATTGGTCGCGGCCCGCAGATGCTCGACGCATTCCGCGAACATCGCGTCGGGATCGGCCACGTGGCGGCGGTCGCGTACGATCAGGTTCTTCCAGCTGATCCGGCCGATGCACTTCGGCGCGTTGCGCCAGGCGAGCCGTGCGCCATGCTCCAGCTCCTCGAAGGTCTGGGTGTAGGCGCCGGTGGCGCGGATCTCGTGGGTGATCTCGGACCAGCGCTTGTCGAGGCGGCTCTGGGGCCAGCCGAGTTCCTCGGCGACCTGTCCGAGGAACTCGCGCGCCGCCGCGCTCAGCCGCTCCTGCTGCGCCATCGGCTCCGAGATGATGCGGATGATCCGCCCGAACAGCACCTCCCAGCCGCGGCGGGTGCGCGGGGTCAGCGGTGTGCCGAAGGCGCCGAGCGTCTCCAGCAGCGGTCCCGCGAGCTTGGGATAGTCCGCGGTCGGAATCCCGTTCGACTGGTGGATCTGCGCGAGGTTGCGCAGCTCGCCACGCAGGCTCTTCGGCCGGGTCGCGGCGCGGCTGAGAAACACCACCGTCTCGATCAGGTGGCGCGACAGCATGTCCATGTCTGCGGTGCGGAAGTGGCGCAGCACCTCGGGATGGGTTCGGAACAGCGTCTGGTAGAAGAAGATGCCGGCGTCCTGCGGGTGGGCGAGCATCGCCTCGGCGCCCGCCTGCATCTCGGCCACCACGTCGGGCGCGAGCGCGAGATCCTCGGCCTCGGCCAGCGCGACCATCGGCCGGACAACGTGCGCCACGAAGAAACGCGCCAGCGCCGAATCGTCCTGACGGCCGAGGTTGTCGCGCTCGAAGTCCTCGAGGTAGGGGACCTTGCCGAGGGTCCAGACGAAGGTCCGCCCCGCCACGCGCCAGTGCTCCGGCGTCAGCCCGTAGGTGGAAAAGAACGCGCCCGACTCCGTCATGGTCGCGCAGCGCGCCGTGGCGGCTCCCGGCGCGTCGCGATAGGCCTCGCGCAGCATCGACTCGGTTGCGGCGTCGAGCCCGCGCACCGCCCGGTCGAAGAGCGCGAGGAACTCGGTCGGGGCCTGGTCGAGCGCGGCGCCGAACTGATCGGCCAGCTCCGGCGCGTCGAGGATCAGCCGCTCGAAGAACATTTCGATCAGCATCTCGTCGAAGGCGAGGAACTTGTTCCAGCTGTCCTTGATGATGACTATATCGACACGCGACAGGGTCTCGGGCTCGACCGCTGCGGACCCGTCGATCGCCGCGCCAACTGGGGCCGCGTCATCCAAGTACCGCTTATGAAGCGCGCTTGAATTTTTCATCAACGTGTCCTCGCCATTTGGCCCCACCCGGGGAAGTGTTTTTACGACTGTTTAACCATCATAATACTATGGACAAATATATTAAGGATCGCCAAAGGCCCCGAGGCTAGTCTTTCTCGGGTCGCCGGCCGCGGCGCGAGCAGGGAGAGCGCGATGTATGGCATGATCCACCAGGCGGCGCGCGATCTGGCCGTTTCACGCCTCGGTCAGGGCGAATGGGAGCGCCTGGTGGAGCAGGGCGGGCTTACCGGCCGGCACTTCATCGGGGTGGAGTACTATTCCGACGCCGAGACCATGCGACTGGTGGGCCTGATCTCCGAGCGACTCGGCTGCGGTATGGCCGAGACGTTCTTCCACTTCGGGCGCTACTGGATCGACTTCGCCGGGGCCTCGGCCTACGGGCGGGTGCTGCAGATGGCCGGCGGCGATCTGGAAACCTTCATCTCCAACCTCGACCGCATGCACGCCTCGATCAAGTCGAACATGCCGCGGGCGTCGCTGCCAGCTTTCGAGGTGGTCGAGAGTAGCCCGGAGGCCATTCACGTGCTTTACCGCTCCGAGCGTGCGGGCCTCGCGCCGTTTGTCCAGGGCATCCTGACCGCGGTCGCCGAGCGCTTCGGCGAGGCGGTGCACGTAAGCTACGGCGAGCAGGACGGCGGGGCGCTGTTCGTGCTGACTCGCGTCCAGCCCGCCGACTGATCACCCATGGACTCTGCCGCGCGACCGATGGGCCTGACCCTCGCCGACGGCGAGTTGTCCGAGCTGTTCCCCGCCTACCTGCGGCTCGACCGCGCCGGCCGGATCACCGGGGCAGGGCCGTCGATCCGCAGCCACGCGGGGGACGACCTGGTCGGCGCGGCGTTCTTCGAGCGCTTCAGGATCGAGCGCCCCGCCAGCGTCACCGACATGGCGGGTCTGCGCAGCCGCGGCCGCCCGATGATCGTGCGCCTCACCGACGGCCGGGCGCTGCGGATGCGCGGCGTGGCGTTCCCCCGGGCCGACGGGTTGTGGCTGATGCTGGGGCACATTCCCGACCTCGAGCACGTCGACCACGGCCTCGCGCTCCAGTTTTCCGACTTCTCGCCCACCGACGGCACCCTCGACATGCTGCTCGCCGCGGAGATGCGCTCCGGCCTGCTCGCCGAGGCGCGTGCGCTCGCCGAAGCGCTGCAGGAGCAGACCAAGGCCGCCGAACGCGCGAACAGCGCCAAGAGCGCCTTCCTCGCCACCATGAGCCACGAGATCCGCACGCCGATGAACGGCGTGCTCGGCCTCGCCGCGATCCTCGCCGGAACCGACCTCACCCCGGCGCAGCGCGAGATGCTCGACGTGATGATCGCCTCGGGGCGGTTGCTGATGGACATCCTCAACGACGTGCTCGACCTCTCGAAGATCGAATCGGGCCGGATCGACCTCGAAGAGACCGCGTTCGACGCGACCGAACTCGCCTGTGGCGTGCGCGCGCTGTTTGCGCCGGTGGCGCAGGGCAAGGGCCTCGCGCTCGACGTCGACATCGACGCGCCGCAACCCTGGTGCCTCGGCGATCCGGTGCGCATCCGCCAGATTCTGGTCAACCTGGTCTCTAACGCGATCAAGTTCACCGACTTCGGCTCGGTCCGGGTCGAGCTGCGCCTGCGGTCGCGCCGCGCCGGTCCGTTGCTCGAGATGGTAGTGCGCGACAGCGGCATCGGCATGTCGACCGAGGCGATCGGCCGGCTGTTCAAGCCGTTCGTGCAGGCCGACAGCTCGACGACCCGGCGCTTCGGCGGCACCGGGCTCGGGCTCGCCATCGCCAGGCGGCTGTGCGGGCAGATGGGCGGCGAAATCCGCGTCGAGAGCCGTCTCGGCCGGGGGTCGGTCTTCACCGCGGCGATCCCGCTCGGGGCCGCTAGCGCGCCCGCGCTTGAGGCTGCGCCCGACCCGGGCGAGCGCGACCCCGAGCTCGGCGCCCCGCACGTGCTCGTCGTCGAGGACAACGCGACCAACCAGTTCGTGCTCTCGCTGTTTCTCGACAAGCTCGGCATGACCTTCGAGATCGCGCAGCACGGCGCCGAAGCGCTGATCGCCTGGGAACGGCGGCCTTACGACGTCATCCTGATGGACATCGAGATGCCGGTGCTCGACGGGCTCGAGGCCACCCGCGAGCTGCGCCGCCGCGAGCAGGCCCAGGGCCGGTCCTACACGCCGATCATCGCGCTCTCGGCGGACGCGATGCTCGAGAACCGCGACATGGCGCGGCTGGTCGGGATGGACGATTTCGTCACCAAGCCGATCGAACTCGACAGCCTCGAGCGGCTTGTCCGCAGCCAGCTCGCGCGCCGCGCGAGCGATGCCGCGAGGCACGCTTCCGATACGATCGAGCGCGGCGCAAGGCGCTTCGAGGGCTGACGCCCGAAGGTTAGTAGCCTCGGCAAACGATCTGAAAAACACGTTCTTTCAGTTATTAAGATCGTCGCACAATTGTCGCAAATCTGCAACATAAGCGTCAAGGCTCGGGCCTAGTTTGCGCGTCTGTGCGGTGGCGAGATTCTGTTTTCCCACCGTTGTTCAGAGCGCCCTGACCGAAGTCAGGCAATCCGAGAGGAAATCACATGAAATCGGCCCTCTACGCAGGCGCAGCCGCGGTCGCGCTGGCGTCGGTCGGCGCTGCGGCGCTCGCCCAATCGCGCGACCAGATCCGCGTCGTTGGCTCCTCCACCGTTTTCCCGTATTCGCAGGCGGTCGCCGAGCAGTTCGCGGGCATGTCGGGGATGAAGGCCCCGGTCGTCGAATCGACCGGCACCGGCGGCGGCATGCAGATTTTCTGCGACGGCATCGGGCCGGATTTCGCGGACATGACCGGCGCGTCCCGCGCGATGACGCAGTCCGAATACGAAAAGTGCACCGGTAATGGCGTCGACAACATCACCGAGATCTACTTCGGCAGCGACGGCCTGTCGATCGCCCATTCCGTCGACGGCCCCGAGTTCGGTCTGACCGAAGCGCAGATCTTCCAGGCGCTTGCCTCCGAAGTCGAGGTCGACGGCGAGATCGTCGCCAACCCGTTCAAGAAGTGGAACGAGATCGATCCCGCGCTGCCCGACGCCGTGATCACCGCGTTCGGCCCGCCGCCGACCTCGGGCACCCGCGACGCCTTCGTCGAACTGGTGATGCAGGACGGCTGCAACGAGTTCGAGACCATCGCGGCGCTGGAGGAATCGGACGAGGACCGCTGGGAAGAGGTCTGCTCGCGCATGCGCCAGGACGGCCCCTTCATCGAGGCCGGCGAGAACGACAACCTGATCGTGCAGCGACTGCAGGCTGATCCGAACTCGATCGGCATCTTCGGCTACTCGTTCCTGTTCGAGAACCAGGACACGCTGCGCGCGGTCCCGATCAACGGCGTCCTGCCGAACGCCGAGACGATCGCCGACGGCAGCTATCCGGTGGCGCGGCCGCTGTTCATCTACCTCAAGAACGCGCATCGCGGTGTGATCCCCGGCCTCGAAGAGTTCGCGACCTCCTACGTCGCCGAGGAGACCATCGGGCCGGACGGCCTTCTGTCCGAGCGTGGTCTGATCCCGCTGGCCGATGCCGATCGCGAGGCGGTGCGCGAGGCGGTGGCCTCCGGCGCGCACATGCAGCGCTACAACTGAGCATCGATCCGAGCGGGCGCCCGTGCGGCGCCCCGCTCCGCCCGTTTGTCCGGGCCTGCGCGAGGAACCGCCTTGTTCGGCTACCTGCTCATTCTGATCGTCGCCCTGTCGCTCGTCGCCTATTTCGTCGGACGCTCCGCCGGCGGCCGTTTCGCCGCCGCCGATGCCGACACCCATTCGCTGCCCGGCTACCACGGCGCGTTCGTCGCGATCTGGGTGGGCGTGCCCGCGCTGATCATGGTTCTATTGTGGACGGCGTTCCAGAGCACCGCGATCGACGCGCTGCTGCTCCGCGGCCTGCCGGGCGAGATGACGGCCGGCGCCAGCCCGGCGCAGAAGGCGCTGCTGCTCTCGGAGATCCGCAACGTCGCCTCCGGCCAGATTTTCACCGAGCCATCGGCTGCGATCACGGGGGCGGCGGAACGCTACGCCAGCCTGCGCTGGATCGCCCGCGCCGCGATGGTCGTGGTCGCGCTGGCCATGATGATCCTCGGGCTCTTTTTCGCCCGCTCCAAGCTCGCGCCGCGCTTTCGCGCCCGCAACGGCGTCGAGCGCGCAATGTCGATCTTCATGATCTTCTGCTCGGTCGTCGCGATCCTGACCACGGTCGGCATCATCGTCAGCCTGCTGTTCGAAGCCTGGGGCTTCTTTCGGCTCGTCCCGCCGATGGACTTCTTCCTCGGTCTTAAGTGGGAGCCGCAGATCGCGATCCGCCCGGACCAGATCGCGGGCGCAGGCGCCTTCGGCGCCGTCCCGGTGTTCCTCGGCACGATCGTGATCGCGACAATCGCCATGCTTGTCGCGGTGCCGATCGGGCTCTTCACCGCGATCTATCTCGTCGAATACGCCTCCGACCGAGCGCGCGCGGTGATAAAGCCGCTCCTCGAGATCCTCGCCGGCGTGCCGACAGTGGTCTACGGCTTCTTCGCGGTGCTCACCGTCGCGCCGTTCATCCGCAACGTCGGCGGCATGATGGGCCTCGCCACCTCGCCGAACTCGGCGCTGGCCGCGGGGCTGGTGATGGGCGTGATGATCATCCCCTTCATCTCCTCGCTCGCTGACGACGCGATCCGCGCGGTGCCGCGCGCGATGCGCGACGGCGCGCTGGCGATGGGCGCGACCCGCGCCGAGACGATGACCGGCGTGCTGCTGCCCGCCGCGCTGCCCGGCATCATGGGCGGCGTCCTCCTCGCGCTCAGCCGCGCCATCGGCGAGACGATGATCGTGGTCATGGCCGCGGGCCTGATCGCCTCGCTGACCATCAACCCGCTCGACTCGGTGACCACCGTCACGGTGCAGATCGTCTCGCTTCTGATCGGCGACACCGCCTTCGACAGCCCCAAGACCCTGGCGGCCTTCGCGCTGGGTCTGGTGCTGTTTCTGGTGACGCTGACGCTCAACGTCATCGCGCTCGGGATCGTGCGGCGCTACCGCGAGCAGTACGAATGACCCGCCGAACAGGACGCCTGCCGCAATGACCGACGCCGCCATCGCCGCCGCCCCGCACTACGCCTCCTCCGGCGCGGCGGCGGCACGCCGCCGCCGCCGCTACGCCGCCGATGCGCGGCTGCGCATCTACGGCGTCGTCGCGATCACGACCGCGCTCGGGCTGCTCGGCATCCTGCTGACCACGTTGATCATCGGCGGCTACCCCGCCTTCACCCAGACGATGGTGCAGGTCGATTTCCCGATCTCCGAGGCGAACGTGCCGCGCGACGATCCCGCCGCCGGCAACTTCCGCGCGGTGATGACCGACGGCGTCTCGGAACTGCTGCCCGGCGCCGAGACGCCGCAACAGTTGCGCGCGATCACCAAGATCCTGACCAACAACACCCAGTTCATGCTGCGCGACGCGGTCGTCGGCGACCCCGGCGTGATCGGCGGCGTGCTGACGCTGCTGGTGCCGGCGTCGGACCCGTTCGACCAGCTCAACAAGGGCCTGGTCGACCGCGCCACCGCCGAGGACCGCCGCCGCCTCGACGACCGCCAGATCGCTTGGTTCGACGAACTCAAGGCCCAGGGCCGGGTGACCAAGCCGTTCAACTGGGGGCTTTTCACCAATTCCAACAGCCGCTTTCCCGAAGTCGCCGGCCTCGCCGGCGCGATCGTCGGCTCGTTCTACGTCCTGCTCGTGTGCTTCGTGATCAGCTTCCCCATGGGCATCGCCGCGGCGATCTACCTCGAGGAGTTCGCGCCGAAGAACCGGATCACCGACGTGATCGAAGTCAACATCAACAACCTGGCGGCCGTGCCGTCGATCGTGTTCGGTCTGCTCGGGCTTGCGGTGTTCATCCAGATCTTCGGCCTGCCCCGTTCGGCCCCGCTGGTGGGCGGCATGGTGCTGAGCCTGCTGACGCTGCCCACGATCATCATCGTCACCCGCAACGCGCTGAAGGCGGTGCCGCCTTCGATCCGCGAGGCCGCCTACGGCGTCGGCGCCTCGCGCCACCAGGTGGTGATGCATCACGTGCTGCCGCTCGCCATGCCCGGCATCCTGACCGGCACGATCATCGGCCTCCCCCACGCGCTCGGCGAGACCGCGCCGCTGCAGCTGATCGGCATGAATGCTTTCATCACCGAGCCGCCCGGCGGCATCCTCGACGCCGCGACCGCGCTGCCGACGCAGATCTACATCTGGGCCGACAGCCCCGAGCGCGGCTTCGTCTCGCGAACGTCCGCGGCGATTTTGGTGCTGCTCGGTTTCCTGGTGCTGATGAACGGCATCGCCATCTTTCTTCGCCAGCGCCTCGAGCGTACCTGGTGAGCGTCGTGAGAGGACACTAGCATGAGCACAATCGTCGCCGACGCCCTCGCCAGGCCCATGGTTCCCCAAGCCCAACCCGCGCCGGGCAAGTCCAAGGTATCCGCCCGCAAGGTCACGGTGCACTACGGCGACAAGCAGGCGCTGTTCGACGTCGACGTCGACATCCCGGCGAACCAGGTCACCTCGTTCATCGGTCCCTCCGGCTGCGGCAAGTCGACCTTCCTGCGCTGCATCAACCGGATGAACGATACGATCCCGATCGCCCGCATGGGCGGCGAGATCAAGCTCGACGACCTCGACATCTACGATTCGCGCATCGACGTGGTCGAACTGCGCGCCCGCGTCGGAATGGTGTTCCAAAAGCCGAACCCGTTCCCGAAGTCGATCTACGAGAACGTGGCCTACGGCCCGAAGATCCATGGCATGACCCGCAACAAGGCCGAGCTCGACGAGGTCGTCACCTCGTCGATCAAGCGCGCGGGACTGTGGAGCGAGGTCAAGGACCGGCTGCAGGAGCCCGGCACCAGCCTGTCCGGCGGCCAGCAGCAGCGCCTTTGCATCGCCCGCGCCATCGCGACCAAGCCCGAAGTGCTGCTGATGGACGAGCCCGCCTCCGCCCTCGACCCGATCGCCACCGCGATCATCGAGGAGCTGATCGACGAGCTGCGCACCAACTACACCATCGTCATCGTCACCCACTCGATGCAGCAGGCCGCCCGCGTCAG
>JANOEW010000333.1:0-2970 GCA_031413475.1 Amaricoccus sp. | reverse complement strand
CCATCTTTTTTGCCTCGAAGTATCTTATTGTAGCCTCTGAGGCGGAAAAATCATTCCACATTGCCAGCTCACAGCGGGATGTTGTCGTGCTTCTTCCACGGGTTCGCGAGCTTCTTGGTGCGGAGCGAGGCGAAGGCGCGGGCGACGCGCTTGCGGGTGGAGTGCGGCATGATCACCTCGTCGATGAAGCCGCGCTCGGCCGACTTGAAGGGGTTGGCGAAGCGGGTCTCGTAGTCGCGGGTGCGGGCGGCGGTCTTTTCCGCGTCCTTGAGCTCGGCGCGGTAGAGGATCTCGACGGCGCCCTTGGCGCCCATGACGGCCACCTCGGCGGTGGGCCAGGCGTAGTTGAAGTCGCCGCGCAGGTGCTTGGAGGCCATCACCACGTAGGCGCCGCCGTAGGCTTTGCGGGTGATGACTGTGACCTTGGGCACGGTCGCCTCGCCGTAGGCGAAGAGGAGCTTGGAGCCGTGCTTGATGATGCCCTGGTATTCCTGCGCCACGCCCGGCAGGAAGCCGGGCACGTCGACGAAGGTCAGGATCGGGATCTCGAAGGCGTCGCAGAAGCGCACGAAACGCGCGGCCTTGCGGGCGCTGTCGATGTCGAGGCATCCCGCCAGCACCAGAGGCTGATTCGCCACCACGCCCACCGTCGAGCCTTCGATACGGATGAAGCCGGTGACGATGTTGCGGGCAAAGTCAGCCTGGATCTCGAAGAAATCCGCCTCGTCCGCGACCTTCAGGATCAGCTCCTTCATGTCGTAGGGGGTGTTCGCGTTCGGCGGGATCAGCGTGTCGAGGCTCGGCTCGATGCGGCCGGGATCGTCGTGGAACGGCCGGACCGGCGGCTTCTCGCGGTTGGAAAGCGGCAGGAAGTCGACCAGCCGCCGCACCTCCAGCAGCGCGGTCAGGTCGTCATCGAACGCCGCGTCGGCGACCGACGACTTCGTGGTGTGGGTGCGGGCGCCGCCCAGCTCCTCGGCGGTGACGATCTCGTTGGTGACCGTCTTAACCACCTCGGGGCCGGTGACGAACATGTAGGACGAGTCGCGCACCATGAAGATGAAGTCGGTCATGGCGGGCGAATAGACAGCGCCGCCGGCGCAGGGTCCCATGATCAGGCTGATCTGCGGGACGACGCCCGAGCCGAGGATGTTGCGCTGGAACACCCCGGCGTAGCCAGCGAGGCTGGCGACGCCCTCCTGGATGCGCGCGCCGCCCGAATCGTTGATCCCCACCACCGGCGCGCCGTTCTGGATCGCCATATCCATGATCTTGCAGATCTTCTCGGCGTGCGCCTCGGAGAGCGAGCCGCCGAACACCGAGAAGTCCTGGCTGAAGACATAGATCTGGCGGCCGTTGATCGTGCCCCAGCCGGTGATCACCCCGTCGCCAGGATAGGTGGTCGCGCCCATGTCGAAATCGACGCAGCGATGGGCGACGAACATGCCGAACTCTTCGAACGAGCCTTCGTCGAGCAGCGCCTCGACCCGCTCGCGGGCGGTCAGCTTGCCCTTGGAGTGCTGCGCCGCGATGCGCTTCGCCCCTCCCCCGAGACGGGCCTCGGCTCGCCGGTCCTCGAGTTGGCTGAGGATCTCGTGCATCGCGCCCCCCGGATGGTTCTGGCCGGGAGACCTACAAAATGCGGCCACGGCTCACAAGCGCTGTCTGCCGGGGTAAGGCGGAACCGACGGATCCCTGAGGCGCCTCCCGCAGCGACGACGAGGCCGCTCATCAGCGATCGCCTGGCACGGGGCCCGGCCGCGCCAGCGCGTCCGCGCCGCAGGGCGTCTGGCGCTTTGGCATCGACAACGCCGGCCCGAGCCGCTAGAGAGCGCGCTGATCCGCAGGGGCCTCCGCATCGCCATGGAAACCGTCGTTCTGACCGTCCACCTCATGCTCGCGCTGGCGCTGATCGTCGTGGTGCTGCTGCAGCGCTCGGAGGGCGGCGGCCTCGGCATGGGCGGCGGCGGCGTGATGTCGGGGCGCGCGGCGGCGACGGCGCTGTCCAAGGTCACCTGGATGCTGGGCGCGGCGTTCGTCGCGACCAGCCTCGCGCTCACGGTCGTCGCGGCGCGCCAGGACGGCGCGGCCTCGGTGCTGGATCGCCTCGGGTTCGAGGCGCCGCTGCCGGACGCCGCGACCCCGCCCGGCCTCGGCGAGGATCTGCTGCCGCCGATCGCCGCGCCCGCCCCGAGCGTTCCGCCAGCGGCCGACGCGCCGGCCACCCCGCCCGCTGCCGACTAATTGCCGCAATTTATGGACGGTTGGGCGCATCTGCCCACAGAATGTAGCGCATATACTTGCTGGCGTCGTCTGGTTCGCGTATAAATTGAGTCCCGTGGAGCCACGACTCTCCGCATTCAGGATCGATTCGCGGGAGAGCCGAGCATGGCGCGTTTCGTCTTCATAACCGGCGGCGTGGTCTCGTCACTGGGCAAGGGCCTTGCCTCGGCGGCGCTCGGGGCGCTGTTGCAGGCGCGTGGCTATTCGGTGCGGCTGAGGAAGCTCGACCCCTATCTCAACGTTGATCCGGGCACGATGTCGCCGTTCGAGCACGGCGAGGTGTTCGTCACCGACGACGGGGCGGAGACCGACCTCGACCTCGGGCACTACGAGCGGTTCACCGGGGTCGCGGCGCGGCGCACGGATTCGATCTCGGCGGGGCGGATCTACTCGAACGTGCTGGAGAAGGAGCGCCGCGGCGACTATCTGGGCAAGACCATCCAGGTGATCCCGCACGTCACCAACGAGATCAAGGAGTTCCTGCGGATCGGCGACGCCGAGGCCGACTTCATGCTGTGCGAGATCGGCGGCACGGTGGGCGACATCGAGGGGCTGCCGTTCTTCGAGGCGATCCGCCAGTTCGCGCAGGACCGCCCACGCGGCCAGTGCATCTTCGTCCACCTGACTTTGCTGCCCTACATCACCGCCAGCGGTGAGCTGAAGACAAAGCCGACCCAGCATTCGGTC
>JANOEW010000332.1:0-5508 GCA_031413475.1 Amaricoccus sp. | reverse complement strand
CTTCAGCGTGTTGATCTCGCCGTTGTGCGCCAGCATGCGGAACGGCTGCGCCAGCCACCAGCGCGGGAAGGTGTTGGTGGAGTAGCGCTGGTGGTAGATCGCGAAGGCGCTCTCGAACCGCGGGTCCTGTAGGTCGGGGTAGAACACCGCCACCTCTTCGGCGAGCATCATGCCCTTGTAGATGATTGACCGGCACGACAGCGAGCAGATGTAGAAGTCGCGTATCCCCGCGCCTGCCTTCTCGATCCGCCGCCGGATCACATAGAGCTCGCGCTCGAAGGTCTCCTCGTCGACGCCCTTCGCGTTCGAGATCAGGATCTGCTCGATCTCCGGCCGGGTGGCGTTCGCCTTCTCGCCGAGGCACGAGATGTCCACCGGCACGTGACGCCAGCCGTAGATGTAGTGGCCCATGCGCAGGACTTCGGTCTCGACGATGGTCCGCGCCGCCTCCTGCGCGCCGAAGTCGTTGCGCGGCAGGAAGATCTGCCCGACCGCCAGCCGCTCGCCGCGCGGGTCGTGGCCGGTGCGCCGCACCTGCTCCTCGAAGAAAGCCGGCGGGATCTGCACGTGGATGCCGGCACCGTCGCCGGTCTTGCCGTCCGCGTCCACCGCGCCGCGGTGCCAGATCGCGCTGAGCGCGCGGATGCCCCTTCTCGACCACGCTGCGCCGCGGCTTGCCGTCGATCGCCACGACGAAGCCGACGCCGCAGGCGTCGCGCTCGTCCTCGGCGCGGTACATCCCCTCCGCCTCGAGCCGCGCCAGCGCGGCCTCCTGCTCGGCGACCCAGGCGGCGTCGTAGGGGGTCATGGCGTCACTCCATCGAGCGGGTCCGCCTTGCGGCGGGCGGGGTTTTCATGCATATGTTTACCCGGCGTTAGCGGGCGCGGCGCGACATGCCGGGCATGGCGACGCTGATCTACGAGTGGGACGAGGCCGAGCGTGCTGCGAACTTCAAAAAGCATGGCGTCGATCTCGAAGCGGTCGCCCGCTTCGACTGGAGCCGGCACGAGCTGTTCCTCGACGACCGGGCCGGGTACGGCGAGCGGCGATTCCTGGCGTATGCGCCGCTCGACGGACGGCTGCATGCGCTCGTCTTCACCCTGCGTGGCGACGTTCGCCGCATCATCAGCCTGAGAAAGGCGAACCGCCGTGAACAAGCAGCGTATCGTCACCGAAACGGACGAGGATGACGACGTCGATCTGTCCAATCTGGACGAGGACGACGCCCCCGAGCTTACGCCCGAAATGATGGCCCGGGCGAAGCGCCTCGAAGATTTTCCCGAACTCGCCGACATGGCCGAACTCGTCCGCAAGGGCGGCCGCCCATTGCTTCCGTCCGAATGGAAGAAGAGCCGCGTCACCATCATGCTCGATCCCGACGTGATCGAGCGCTTCAAGGCCGGCGGCAAGGGCTGGCAGACGCGCATGAACGCAGCGCTGCGCAAGGCCGCGGGGCTATGACCGGGGCAGGGGCGCTGAGCCGATCCTTCCGCGCCGCGACGATATGTCAGTCCGGCTGACGCACCGGCCCATTCCGGGACGCGCCGCCGCGGGCGCCCGGGCCGGCGCTCGATCCATCCCCTTCGGCCGTCCACCGGCTCACTCCGCCGCAATGCTGGTCGCGCCGCGATCGAAACGGCGCAAGATGCTCTCCGCCGCCTCCCGGCCGTCGCGGATCGCCCAGACCACGAGGCTTGCGCCACGAACGATGTCGCCCACGGCGTAGACGCCTGGCAGACTGGTCTCCTTGGTGACGAAATCGGCCTTGATCGTGCCCCAGCGGGTGACCGCAAGCTCGGGCGCTCCCCAGAGCCCCGGCAGATCCTCCGGCTCGAAGCCGAGCGCCTTGATCACCAGCGCGGCGGGTTCGGTGTAGTCGGCGTCGGGAATCTCCTCCGGCGCCTGGCGCCCCGTCGCGTCTGGCGCGCCTAGGCGCATGCGCGCGACCCGAACGCCCGACACGGCTCCGTCGCCGACGAAGCCGCGCGGCGTCGTAAGCCAGACGAACTCGACGCCTTCCTCTTCCGCGTTGGCGACCTCGCGCTGGCTGCCGGGCATGTTGGCGCGGTCGCGCCGGTAAAGGCACTTCACGCTCGTCGCCCCTTGCCGGACCGCGGTGCGCACGCAGTCCATCGCAGTGTCGCCGCCGCCGATCACCACGACGCGCTTGCCCTGCGCGTCGAGTTCGCCGGACTCGAATTCCGGAACCTCGTCGCCGAACCCCTTGCGGTTCGACGCGGTCAGGTAATCGAGCGCCCGCACGATGCCGCCAAGCCTGGCGCCGGGCCCGCCCAGATCGCGCGACTTGTAGACGCCCGTGGCGATCAGCACGGCGTCATGGACGGTGCGGATCTCCTCGAAGCCGATATCCTCGCCGACGGCGCAATTCAACCGAAGGCGGATTCCGCCTTCGGTCAACTGATCATTGCGGCGCATGACGATGTCCTTTTCGAGCTTGAAGCCCGGGATGCCGTAGGTCATCAGCCCCCCCGCCCGATCGTATCGGTCGTAGACAGTCACCTGGACGCCGGCGCGGCGCAGCATGTCGGCGGCCGCAAGGCCGCCCGGACCGGCGCCGATGATCCCCACGCTCTCGGGCCGCTCGTGGAGCGGACGGATCGGATGAACCCAGCCCTGCTCCCAGGCGGTATCGGTGACGTATTTCTCGACGGCGCCGATGGTGACCGTGCCGTGCCCCGACTGCTCGATGACGCAGTTGCCCTCGCACAGCCGGTCCTGCGGGCAGATTCGGCCGCAGATCTCGGGGAAGGTGTTGGTGGCCTGACTGAGATCGTAGGCCTCGCGCAGCCGCCCCTCGGCGGTCAGCTTCAGCCAGTCGGGGATGTTGTTGTGCAGCGGGCAATGCGTCTGGCAATACGGCACGCCGCACTGGCTGCACCGGCTCGCCTGCTCGGCGGCCTTCTCCCGGGCAAACTCGCGGTAGATCTCGCCGAAGTCCTCGCGCCGTTCCCGCACGCCTCGCTTCGACGGCATGTCGCGCGCGACATTCACGAAGCGCAGCATTCTGTTCACCGCCATCGCCGCTCCCACCGCCGCCCGCATGCATCGTTCGCCAACCGCACCCGGCCGGCAACTTAAGACCCCATACAGCAGCAGCATCGCAATGAAAATTCAATAGTGCTGACCTATTTTCGTTCAGCCAGTTGCCAAGGTCGCCTTGGCATAAACTTTAGGCACAAATCAGGTCAATGCTACGAACCTATAAGCTGCCTGTACCACTCCGGGTCGCCCACAGCGCAAGCAGTGCGACCACGCCGACGATGATTCGCCACCAGCCGAACAAGGCGTAGCCCCGGCGTGACACGAAATCGAGCAGCCGGCGAACGACGAAGACCGCGGAGACGAAGGCCGCGACGAAGCCCGCGGCGATCACCGTGGCGTCGTCGACGCTGAGGATCGCCCGGTTCTTGAACAGATCGAAGGCGAAGGCCCCGGCCATCGTCGGCATCGACAGAAAGAACGAGAACTCCGCAGCGGAGCGCTTGTCGGCGCCCATCAGCAGCCCGCCGACGATCGTCGCGCCCGAGCGCGAGACCCCGGGAATCATCGCGAGGCATTGGAACAAGCCGATCTTCAGCGCCAAAGACAGCGGAAAGTCCATCGCGTCGTGGTAGACCGCCCGGTCCGCCCGGCGATCGACCCACAGCAGCACGACGCCGCCGAGGATCAACATCGTCGCGATCAGGGACGGTGTCTCGAACAGCACGGTCTTGATCAGGTCATGCGCCAACACGCCGACAATCACTGCGGGGACAAAGGCGATCAGCACCGCAGCAAGAAAACGCCGCGCCCTGGGGTCTTCGGGCAGCGCCGCCGCGATCGCCCAGAGCCGCGCGGCATAGACCGAGAGGATGGCCAGCACAGCTCCGAGCTGGATCAATACCTCGAAGGTGTTGCCTGGCGACTGAAACCCGAGGAAGTGCCCGGCGAGCAGCAGGTGTCCGGTCGAGGACACCGGAATGAACTCGGTCAGCCCCTCGAGCACGCCGAGGAACACGGCGACCAGGATGGATTGGTCCTGCACCGGCTCAACCGCGCAGCTGCGTGGCGGAATCCTTGATCGTGGCGAACTGCCCGCCAGGGCGGTAGGGGTAGAGATACGTCTCGAGGATCGCCTCCATGGCGGTCGGCGCGATCCCCAGATCGGCGAAGCCGCGCGCTCCGGGCGTAACGACGTTGTCGCTGGCGAGAAGTCGGACCTGGTCGCGCGTGACCAGACTGTTGGTGAACAGCCCGAAGCTCGCCCGCTGCGCGAGATCGAGCACGCTTCCCTGCAGCCCGGCGAACCAGAACGGCAGCGCCACGATCAGCCGCCGCCGCCGGACGATCCCGAGCATGCGCTCCATCAGCGCGCGGAACGTCGCCGCCTCGGGCCCGCCGAGCTCGTAGATCCCTGGCGCGGCGGGCCCGGTCAGCGCAACTTCGGCGGCGGCGGCCACGTCATCGACGTAGACGGGTTGAAACCGGGTCCGTGGGCCCACCACCGGCAGCACCGGCGACAACCGCGCGATTCCAGCGAAGCGATTGAAGAACTGATCCTCGACGCCGAAGACGATCGAGGGCCGCAGGATCGTCGCGCCGGAAAACGCGGCCGTCACGGCCGTCTCGCCCTCCGCCTTGGACCGGGCGTAGGAGCTGTTGCTCGAGGCATCGGCTCCGATCGCCGAGACATGCACGAGGCGCTGCACGCCCTCGGCCGCGGCGATCCGGGCGATCCGACCCGCTCCCTCGGCCTGGACGGCGTCGAACCGCTGCTTGCCGGTCTCGAGCAGAATCCCGACGCAGTTGACCACCGCGGTCGCGCCGGCGATGGCCCGGCGGGTCGAGTCCTCGTCGCGAATGTTGACTTGCATCGGCTCGACTTGGCCGACGACGCCGTAGGTCCGAACGAACAGCGCCTCGTTCGGCCTGCGAACGGCCACGCGGACCCGCCAACCCACCCGCGCCATGCGCTGGCTGACGTAGCGCCCGATGAAGCCCGACCCGCCGAAGATCGTCACGATGGGCGCGGGGATAGGCATCGGACTATTCTCCTCACGCATTCCACTTTGGGATTAGCGCCAAGGTGGTGAGCTCACAAGCGCGAATCCCCGCGTGCTCTAGAGCATTCTTAGCCAAAGTGATTTCGGTTTGGCGGTCCGAAAATTCCCTACCTCTATGAATCATACCAACGGCCTCAAGCATTGACCTGTGCCCATTGCCTTGAGGTGATGGAGGAGACGATGTCGGGTCGATCGGCGAAGCGGTTCACCTCATCGAAGTGTTCTGCTCGAATTTCTTTGATTTGGGCCTCGTCCAATTCAGACTGAAATCGGGAAATGATCCAATTTGCGATTTCTGTCTGATTGGCTCTGCCGCCATTGAAGCCGTCGTTCACTCTGTCAGTAATAGCCTTCAATGCGACCCAAGACTCGTTAGAAACTACAATACGTTGAACTTTAGCACTTGTTGTTTGATTAGCACTGTCCTCTTGGTTTTCGGTTTCC
>JANOEW010000331.1:0-5032 GCA_031413475.1 Amaricoccus sp. | reverse complement strand
GGTGCTGCCCGACGAGACGGAAGGCGTGCTGACCGCGCTGGGGGTCAAGGTGCATTGGGCGACGCCCTATTCGGGGCAGTCGAAGCCGATCGAGCGGGCGTTCCGCGACTTCTGCGACCGGATCGCCAAGCACCCGGCGCTGGCCGGGGCCTGGGCTGGCAACACCGCCGCGAACAAGCCCGATTACCCGGGCGGGGCGAAGCCTGCGGCGTTCGACACCTTCATGGCGACCTTCGCCGAAGGGGTCGCCGCGCACAACGCGCGAGAGGGGCGGCGGACCGAGGTTGCACAGGGCAAGAGCTTCGACGCGGTCTTCGCCGAGAGCTACGCCGCGAGCCCGATCCGCAAGGCGATCGCCGAGCAGCTGCGCCTGGCGATGCTGGCGGCGGACCAGGTGACCGCGCGCAAGCCGGACGGGTCGGTGCACCTGATGGGCAACCGCTACTGGGCGGAGTGGCTGCCGGGGCACATCGGCCAGCGGCTGACGCTGCGGTTCGATCCCGAGGACCTCTATGAGGCGGTGTCGGTCTACGGGGCGGACGGGCGGTTCATCGGCGACGCGGAGTGCTGGCAGGCGGTCGGGTTCCAGTCGGCCGAGGCCGCGCGGGAACACGGCAAGCGCCGGCGCGCCTACGTGCGCCACGTCAAGGCCGCCGCCGCGCTCGAGATCGGCATGTCGATCGACGAGCTGGTGGCGCTGCAGGCCCCGGCCGCAGCGCCGGCGCCGAAGCCGCAGACGAAAGTGGTGCGGATGGCCGGGTCGCGCGCCGCCGCGGCCGCCGAGCCCGAGCGCGACTGGCTGGAGGACATGCCGGCGATCGGGCGGAACCTGCGCCGGCTGATCGAAGCCCGCGAGAACGAATGAAAGACGGCGGAGCGGCGTGTGGAGCGCCGCCCCGCCTTTCGAGGCGCCTGAAACGGAGGCAGACGTGAACAAACCAGACGACACCGACGATTTCAAGGCCGCCGCGCAGGACGCGCTGCGCGGACAGTGCCGGGCGATCCTGGACGAGGAGGGGCTGAAGCAGTCCGACCTCGCGCGCGAGAGCGGCGTCGCCTACGGCACGTTCACCGCCTGGATGACCGGCAACTACGCGGGCCGCAACGACCGGATCGCGGCGGAGGTGGCGCGCTGGCTGAAAGCGCGGATCGAGCGCCGGGCGGCGGTCGCCGAGGTGCCGCGGGCGCCGGGGTTCCTGCGCACGCCGAGCGCCGAGGGCTTCCTGCAGGTGCTGATGATGGCGCAGGTTCTGCCCGACATCAGCGCGATCGTCGGCGGCGCCGGCATCGGCAAGACCATGGCCGCGCGGCACTACCGCGAGACCAGCCCGAACGTGACGCTGGTCACGGCGAACCCGTCGACCTCGAAGGCGAACACCATCCTGGGCGCGGTCGCGGAGGAGCTGCGGCTGACCGAGCGCAACTCGACGCGGCTGTACAAATCGATCGGGGCGAAGCTGGTCGACGCGCAGGCGCTGATCGTGGTCGACGAGGCGCAGCACCTGACGCTGGGCGCGCTGGAGCAGCTGCGGGCGCTGCACGACATCTACGGGGTGGGCCTGGCGTTCATTGGCAACGAGACGGTGCACGGCCTGCTGAGCGGCGGGCGCAACGGGACCGAGCACGCGCAGCTGTCGAGCCGGTTCGGCTACCGCGTGGTGCAGCGCAAGCCGCGCGAGCGCGACATCGAGATGCTGCTCGACGCCTGGGGGGTGATCGAGGCCGAGGAGCGCAAGTTCCTGGGCATGATCGGGCGGAAGCCCGGCGCGCTGCGCGCGGTGACGAAGGCGCTGAGGTTGGCGGGGCTGATGGCCGAGGGCCGGCCGCGCGACCTGGGGCACATCCGCGCCGCCTACGAGCGGCAGACCAGGGCGCCGGAGACCGGCGCGGAAGGCGGCAAGTCATGAGCGAGCGGCGCACGGCGTCGCCACCGCCCCCGGTCTCGGAGGCGCTGGCCGCGTTTCACGAGTTCCTGGGGCGGTATCGCAGCCTCGGGATCGCGCTGGAGCCCGAGAGCGTCCAGCGGCTGGAGCTGATGTTCGCCGACCTGGTCGCGCGGGCGGTGGAGACCGAGGCGGCCGCGCTAGCCGCGCGGCCGCTGCCGCCGCTGAAGGTCTTGAGCGCGATCAGCGCCGAAGTGCGCCGACCGGGCACCAACGTGGCGCTGTTCCCGGTGGTCGCGCGGCCCATACCGGGCCGGCGCGACTACGACCCGACCCCGCCGAGCGCGGCGTGAGCGACACGATGGCGTGGGACAGCATCAGGGTTCGGGAGATCACGCCCGGCGACGTGCTGCGCGCCGCGGCGGAGCACTACCGGGTCACGGAGCTGCAGATCGTCGCCCGGCGGCGGGCGGGCGGGCGGGCCGGCGCTGAGCGCGCGGCAGGTCGTGTGCTTTCTGGCGCGGCATCTGACGCCCGCGAGCCTGCCGGAGATCGGCCGCAGGATCGGCCGCGACCATTCGACGGTGATCAACAACATCCGCGCGATCGAGGCGCGGCTGCCGGCCGACGCCGCGCTGCGCGCCGCCGTGACCTCGATCGCCACGGCGCTTCGGCCGCGCGGCGGGGTGCGCGCTTTTCTCAAGGGAGCCATCGACATGAACGAGACGACGACGGACTGGCCGGAGACGGCCTCGAACGACGACGCGGCCGTGGCCCCGCAGGCGATCGAGGTCGGCGGGCGCACGTTCCTGGAGGACGCCAAGGGCAACCTGGTGCCGCAGGACCTGGTGAAGCCGCAGACGCTGCTGGAAGACGAGATCGTGCGCAAGATCATCGGTTTCGCGCGCGACTTGTCGGCGCAGATCGCCCGGTTCCGCGGGCATGTGATGACCGACCTCGGCGATCTCGACGCGCTGCTGACGCAGGAATACGGCGCGCCCCGCGGCGGGCCGAAGGGCAACCGGACCTATCAGAGCTTCGACGGCCGGCTGAAGGTCCAGGTCCAGGTCAGCGATTTCGTCGACTTCGGCCCCGAGCTGCAGGTCGCGAAGAGCCTGATCGACGTGTGCCTGACCGAGTGGGCGGCGACGAGCCGGCCGGAAATCCAGGCGATCGTCACCCGGGCCTTCAACACCGACAAGGAAGGCCAGATCAACCGCGCCGAGATCTTCATGCTGCTGCGTCTCGACATCGAGGACGCGCGCTGGCGGCGCGCCATGGAGGCGGTTCGCGACGCGATGCGGATCACCGGATCGAAGGAATACGTGCGGTTCTACGAGCGCGACCGGCCGACCGACGGCTGGCGCGCGGTCACCGTCGATCTGGCCAAGGCCGGCTGACGCCGCAGGGAATTCGGGCTCCATCGTCAGGGGAGCCATTGTCCTGACGCGAGACAGGGAGTGCAGCACATGAGCTTTTCGAGGGCAACCGAGGTGCAGGACCATACGGGCAATGGTGCGAATATTGCGAGGCTGCGCTGCGGCGTCGTTTTGCGGAAGTCGGACGGCGGGCTGATTTTCAAGCTGACGATGAACTCCAAGGCGCAGACCCTGCTGTTCGGGGAGTTTGTAGTGGGCAAGCGGCTGCGGGTCGACGTGGGCCGCGCCCAAGACCACGGCCGCATCCGGGTCGCGCTCGACCCTGAGATGGGCGTGGTGGTGAAGAAGACGCCGCGCTCGGGCGTCTATGTGCGGGTCAAGGCCTGGGACCTGCTCGGCGGCCAGCCGCAGGCGATGGCCGATGCCGAGTTCATCTCGACGGGACCGGAGGGCGTGGTCCTGCGGCTACCGAGCTTTGGCCAGCCGGCGGCCATGCGCGAGCGCACCGCCGCGGAGTTCGCGCTGCGCCCGGCCGGGGGGGCGTGAAAATGTCGATCCTGAACCGCATCCGCATCGCGCGGCTGGCGATGGAGGCCGGGCGATGAGCGCGCTGGCCGCGATCCACGTCGGGCTGGCGGCATGGTTCGTCGGCGCTGCGGCGACGTTCACGGCGACAGGCCTCCCGTCCGGCGTCTCGATCAGCTCGGCCGGGTCGATTACCGGCACACCAACCGCGCATCGTGGCAGAACGCCCGTGCGGATTACGGCTACGAACGCCCAGGGTTCCGCTTTTGTAGACCTTTGGCTGTCGGTCGAGCCGACCGAGGCGGGCTATACGACGGTTTATCTGAACCAGACCATCAACAACCCCGGCACGGTCCAGGGGGCCACAGGCATCGCCTTCATCGGATGCACATTCGCCAATGAAATGCTGCTGCGGTCCTGCACGAATGTTCTGGTCAAGAACTGCACTTGGACATCTACCGAGGCGTCTGACGCGCTGCGCCTGAGCAACACCGGCACCGGCTGCCACAACGTGATCGATTATGGCAACGAGCTGCACAACATAGATGTAAACGGTTTCGTGATTTCAGGAGACGACCCGCACAACACCGGCGTCCAGATATTGAACAATCTGGTGACATCGACGGCCAATAACGTCTCCGCGATCGGAGCTGGGCTTTATCACGGGATCTACGCATGGGGCTCATGCCTAGTTCAAGGCAATGTCTTCCGCACCAGCCGCGGCGGCAACGCCATTTCCTGTCGCGGCTCGGCGACGGTAAAGTGGAACTACATCGACGGCTCTTTCGAGAGCGGCGTGTCCTACTACGCCGATCATCCCGGCGGGGCGTTGCTGACCATCGAGGGCAACGTGATCGTGGCGACGGGCAGCAACGGGTCCGACACCGACATCAGGCTGCGAAACGATCCGTCGGCCGGGGTCAACCTGGTCGATGCGATCGACATCCTCGGCAACTTCGTGACGATGACCGCCCGTGACGCCATCACCCTCGGCGCCGGCTACGGCGGCGTGACGATCACCGAGACCGGCAACACGCTGATCACCGCCGATGCAGCGCGGGCAATGTTCCCAGGGGCGGTTGCGATAGCGCCGCTCTCCCCTCCGAGCGCCTTCATCGCCGGCCGCGTGCTGGTGACGGGCGTCGGCGCAGGCGATCTTCTTGAATGGCGCATCGACACGAACAGGGTCGGCGGGTCCTGGCCGAACTGCCCGATCCAGTCCGGGCGGACCCGCGACATGAGCCC
>JANOEW010000330.1:0-2391 GCA_031413475.1 Amaricoccus sp. | reverse complement strand
CCGTCCTATGCCGGCAAGGAGCTCGGCAACCCGGTTCTCGGCGCCGGAACGCTCGCCTTCATCACCAAGGACACCCCGGCCTCCCGCGCCTTCATCGAATTCCTGAAGACGCCGATCGCGCATGAAGTCTGGATGGCGCAGACCGGATTCCTCACGCCGTTCAAGTCGGTGAACACCGAAGCCTACGGCGACCCGACGCTGAAGAAGATGGGCGGCATTCTGCTCGACGCCTCGACCTTCCGCTTCGACGGGTCCGACCTGATGCCGGCGGGCGTCGGCGCGGGCACGTTCTGGACCGGAATGGTCGACTACGCCGGCGGCAAGGACGCACAAAAGGTGGCGGACGAGATCCAGAAGAGCTGGGACGCCCTAAAGTAACCAGCCCTGCGGGAGGCCCCGCCTTGGCGGGGCTTCCTTTACGCGATCGGTTCTGGGGAGGTCACCATGCATCCAGCGCTGCAAGGCGTCGTCACGATTTTCCTCGGCGTCGGGGGCTGCATCGCCTATTTCTACTTTTCAAACCAGATCCTCGACCGGTTCATCTTTCCGGCGCGCGGAGCGCAGGCGGGTCGCAACATCAACCGCGCCAACATCGTCCGTCCCTGGCTGTTCCTGTTTCCGGCGATCTTCGCGCTCGGCGTCTATCTCGCCTATCCGGTCGTCGCCACGCTGTGGCTGTCGCTGACGGACCGCGACGCGGGCGGCGCGTTCGTCGGCCTGGCGAACTACCAGCAGATGATGGCTGAGCCCAAGTTCTGGGAGGCGCTGCGCAACAACTTCCTGTGGCTGCTGATTGTGCCGGCCCTCGCCACCGCGTTCGGCCTGCTTGCGGCGCAGCTCACCGACCGGATCCGCTGGGGCAACCTCGCGAAGTCGATGATCTTCATGCCGATGGCGATCTCGTTCGTGGGCGCATCGGTGATCTGGAAGCTGATCTACGACACCCGGCCCGCGGGACAGGACCAGATCGGCGTGCTGAACGCGATCTGGGTGTGGTTTGGGGGCGTGCCGCAGACCTGGCTGACCAACATCCCCTGGAACAACTTCCTGCTGATGGTCGTGCTGATCTGGATCCAGACCGGCTTCGCGATGGTGATCCTGTCCGCCGCTCTGCGCGGCATTCCCGAGGACACGATCGAGGCGGCGCTGCTCGACGGCGCAAGTCCGTTCCAGATCTTCTTCAAGATCAAGGTGCCGCAGATCATGGGCACCATCGTCGTCGTGTGGACGACGATCACACTGGTCGTTCTCAAGATCTTCGACATCGTGCTGGCCATGACCAACGGACAATGGCAGACCCAGGTGCTGGCCAACTATATGTACGACAAGCTCTTTCGGTCGTTCGACTGGGGTGTCGGGTCCGCGAGCGCCATGGTCATCATGCTGCTCGTCCTCCCGATCCTGATCTGGAACGTTCACAACGTGCGCAAGGAACTGCGCTGAGGGGGGGCGGAATGGACGGCATCGCCGGCACGAAATCCGGACTGGTCTGGGCGGTCCATCTGTCGGTGGCGCTGCTTGTGGCGCTCTGGCTGTTTCCGACGGTGGGCCTGTTCATCTCCTCGTTCCGGACGGCCGACCAGATCTCCTCAAGTGGCTGGTGGTCGGCGCTCAGCCCGCAGGAGCGGCAGGTCCCGCCGATCCGGGTCAGCGGCGCGGAGGTCGCCCAGGACGGAGGCTACGTGATCGACGGCCGGCTCTTCTCCGGGGACAGCGCGGTGGTGTCCGCCTGGGGCACCAGCTCCCAGGCGCCCGAGGCCTATGAACCGGGTGACGTCGCCGACCTCGGCGACGGCGTGACGCTGACGCTCGCAGAAAACGGCGCCTTCACCCTGAGCGGCCCCGCGAGCTTCGAAGGCGCGCGGCTGCCGCGGGTGTTCTCGACCGCCTCGAGTCCGCCGGAGTTCACCCTGCAGAACTACCGCAACGTGCTGTTCAGCTCGACCGCGGCGGCGGGCGTCGGCAAGTCGTTCCTCAATACCCTGACCGTCGCCATCCCGGCCACGATCATTCCGATCCTGATCGCCGCGTTCGCGGCCTACGCGCTGGCCTGGATGGATTTCCCCGGCCGCGCCCTTTTGATCGCCGCCGTGGTTGGGCTGCTGGTCGTGCCCCTGCAACTGGCGCTGATCCCGCTGCTGCAACTGCACAACCAGATCGGCATCGGCAAGGGCTACCTGGGCGTCTGGCTGGCGCATACCGGCTTCGGCCTGCCGCTGGCGATCTATCTTTTGCGCAACTACATGGTCGGCCTGCCGCGCGAGATCATCGAGAGCGCCAAGGTCGACGGCGCGACGGACTTCGAGGTCTTCGTCAAGATCGTACTGCCGCTCAGCTTCCCGGCGCTGGCGTCTTTCGCGATCTTCCAGTTCCTGTGGACGTGGAACGACC
>JANOEW010000329.1:0-6250 GCA_031413475.1 Amaricoccus sp. | reverse complement strand
ATCGCCCATGCCGAAAGGGCGACCGCCGACCCGCGCCAGCTGGTGATCTACCCGCAGGGAACCCGCGTCCTGCCCGGCGCGCAGCTGCCCTACAAGATCGGCGCCGGCGTGCTCTACGAACGCCTCGGCAACCCGTGCGTGCCCGCGGCGACCAACGTCGGCGTGTTCTGGTCGCGCCGCAGCCCCTACCGCAAGCCCGGCCTCGCCGTCGTCGAGTTCCTCGAGGCCGTTCCGCCCGGCCTGCCGATTCCCGAGTTCATGGCCCGCGTCGAGACCGTGGTCGAGGTCGCCTCGAACCGGCTGATGCGCGAGGCCGGCTTCGACCCCGGCCCTGACCGCACGTCGGCACCGGCGGTCGAGCCCGTGGCCAAAGCCCGAGCCTGAGCCGAAACCGAAGGCTCGCTATCAAGCAACCAGCGACTTCGATCCCATGTCGAGATACTTGCGTCGCCGCGCCTTGCGCAGCGTCTCGGGCTTGCGCCCGTCGACCTCGGCCAGCAGCTCGCCGATCGCAGCGCCGACCCGCGCGATCGTCTCCGACCGGTCACGCTGCGCCCCGCCGCGCGGCTCCGGCACGATCCGGTCGATCACCCCGAGCGCCTTCAGGTCCTGCGCGGTCAGCCGCAGCGCCTCGGCGGCCTCGCGCATCTTCTCGGCGTCTTTCCACAGGATCGAGGCGCAGCCCTCCGGCGAGATCACCGAATAGATCGAATGCTCCAGCATCGCCACCCGGTCCGCCGTCGCCAGCGCCACCGCCCCGCCCGAGCCGCCCTCGCCGATGATCACGCTGACGATCGGCGCACCGATGGTCAGGCATTTTTCGGTCGCCCGCGCGATCGCCTCGGCCTGGCCGCGTTCCTCCGCGCCCTTGCCGGGATAGGCGCCCGGCGTGTCCACCAGGGTGATCACCGGCAGCGCGAAGCGGTCGGCCAGATCCATCAGCCGGATCGCCTTGCGATAGCCCTCGGGCCGCGCCATGCCGAAGTTGCGCGCGATCCGGCTCTTGGTGTCGTGGCCCTTCTCGTGGCCGATCACCACCACCGCGCGGTCGTTGAACCGCGCCAGCCCGCCCATAACCGCGTGGTCGTCCGCGAAGTTGCGATCGCCCGCCAGCGGCGTCCATTCGCCGAACAGCGCCTCGATGTAGTCCCGGCAGTGCGGCCGGTCTGGGTGCCGCGCGACCTGCGCCTTTCGCCAGGGATCGAGCGTGCGATAGATTTCGTCCAGCATCCCGGCCGCCTTGGCGTCGAGCGCGGTCGCCTCCTGCGCCACGTCCGTCTCCGGCGACTTGCGGGCGAGCGCGCGCAGTTCCTCGGCTTTGCCCTCGATCTCGGCCAGTCCCTTCTCGAAATCGAGATAGTTCTGCATATCATCCCCTTCCGCCCGGCGGCGTGGTATATTGTCCGCGACCTGAGCCTTTGCAACAGCCGATCCGGGAGGGAGCCGCCGCGCATGCCAACGCTCGAAATCGTCGAAGCGCCGCCCCGGCGCCTGCTGGCCGTGACCCACCGCGGCCCCTATCCGGAGATCGGTGAGGCGTTTGGGCGGCTTCACGACCTGCTCTGCGAACACGGGCTCCTGGCGGCCGGCGGCGAGTTGGTCGCGGTCTATTACGACGACCCCGACGCGGTCGCCCGCGCCGACCTGCGCGCCCATGCGGGGATCACCGTCGACGCCGCCGCACCCTGCCCGCCGGGGCTCGAGGCGATCGGCCTTGCCGGCGGCCGCCATGCGGTGGTGCGCGTGGTCGGGCCCTATTCGAACCTCTATCCCGCCTATGTCTGGCTCCACGACGCCGGGCTCACCGGCGCGGCGGCGACCGCGGGCGACGGACCAGCGTTCGAGGTCTACCGCAACGACCCCTCCGACACCGCCCCGGAGGATCTCGTCACCGACATCTTCGTGCCGCTCGCCTGAGCGCAGGCGTCGGTCGGGGCGTGCCTGGCCGGCCGTTAACAAAGTTATCGTTTAAATTCAATACTTTGCGTAGTGTCCGAACTCGGACGCGATTCTCGATCAGCCTCAGCCTGCGGTCAGCTCCGCCTGGCGCACGATCACCTGCGCCTGCCGGATCGACGCGATGTCGACCAAACGTCCCTTGTAGACCGCCGCCCCCTGACCCTCGGCCTCGGCCTTGGCCATCGCGGCGAGGATCTCGCGCGCCTCGGTCACGGCCTGCTCCGAAGGGGTGAAGACCTCGTTCGCCATCGCCACCTGCTTGGGGTGGATCGCCCACTTGCCGACCATGCCGAGCGTGGCCGCCCGCCGCGCCTGCGCCCGGAAGCCGGCGTCGTCGGAGAAATCCCCGAACGGCCCGTCCACCGGCAGCAGCCCGTGCGTGCGGCACGCGGCCACGATCGCCACCGTCACCGCGTGCCAGGGATCGGCGTAGACCGGCCCGCGCGGCTCGGCCCCGAGCGGCGGCAGCATGTAGTAGCTCTCCTGGGTGCCGCCGATCCCGGTGGTCTGCATCCCCATCGAGGCCGCGAAGTCCGCGGCTCCCAGGTGCATCGATTGCAGCCTAGGCGACGCCTGCGCGATCTCCTCCACATGCGCCAGCCCCGGCGCGGTCTCGATCAGCGCCTCGAACCCGATCCGCTTCTTGCGGCCCCTGGCGGTCTCGATCGAACTGACCAACGCGTCCACCGCATAGACGTCTCGTGCGTTGCCGCATTTCGGAATCATGATCAGGTCGAGCCGCTCGCTCGCCTGCTCCAGCAGATCGACCACGTCGCGATACCAGAATCCGCTGTCGAGCCCGTTGATCCGCACCGACAGCGTCTTCGCGCCCCAGTCGATCTCGTTGATCGCGAGGATTGCATTCGCCCGGGCGGCGGGCTTGTCGGCGGGCGACACGCTGTCCTCGAGGTCGAGGTTGATCACGTCGGCCTTGGAGGCCGCCATCTTCTCGAACAGTTCCGGCCGCGACCCGGGCCCGAACAACTGGCATCGATTGGGTCGGGCAGGCGGCGGCGGCGAAATGGTGAAACTCATCGACCGTCCTTTCGGCTCGGGCAGGGGCGCGCTTGCCGCGGCGCAGCTAATGTGCGGCGCCGCACCATGTCAAACGAAACCGGCCTATTGCAGGTCGGCGAACGCGTCCTGCAGCCGCGCCACCGCCTCGCGCACCCGCGCGTGCGGCGTCCCGATGTTGAAGCGCAGAAAGCTCTCGCCGCCGGTCCCGAACTGCGCCCCGGGGCTCGGCGCGATGCGCGCGGTCCCGAGGACCCGCGCGTTGATTTCGTCCGTCGCCATCCCGGTTCCGGCGAAGTCGACCCAGGATAGATAGGTGGCGTCCAGCGGCATCGGGCGCAGCCCGGGGATCGCGGCGATCCCGGCTTCGAAGACCCGCGCGTTCTCGGCGAGATAGGGCAGGAGCGCGTCGAGCCAGGCGTCGCCTTGAGAATAGGCGGCCGTGGCCATTCGCACAGCGAGGCCGTTCAGCCCGGTTCCCGCAGCCCTGTGCACCTTCGCGAAGCGCGCACGCAAGCCTGCGTCAGGGATGATCGCGTTGCCGATCAGCGCGCCGGCGAGGTTGAAGGTCTTGCTGCTGGCAGTCAGCACCACCAGCCGGTCGAGCGTGTCCCCGAGCGCGACCGCGGTCGGCAGATGCCTGCGGCCCGGCATCACCAGGTCGTGGTGGATCTCGTCGGCGACGAGGATCAGGTCGTGCGCGGCGCAGAAATCCGCAAGCGCGCGCTGTTCGTCCCGGGTCCAGAGCGTGCCGCCGGGATTGTGCGGCGAGCAGAGCACCGCGATGCGCTCGGACCCGTCGAGCCGCCGCGCGAGCCCTTCGAGATCCATCTGGTAGCGGCCGTCGAGCTCGAGCAGCGGCGACTCGACCACAAGGCGGTCGTTGGCGCGCAGCGCCCGCTCGAAAGCGTGGTAGACCGGAGTGAACAGGATCACGCTGTCACCGGGCTCGGAGAAGGCGTTCAGGCAGTGCACGAAGGCCCCGGGGACCACTCCGTAGGTGGTGGCGATCCAATCCGGGTCCACCTCCCAGCCATGGCGGCGGGCCATCCAGCCGGAGATCGCCGCCTTGTGCTCCGTCTCGTCGCAGAAATAGCCGTAGATCCCGTGCCGCATCGCCTCCGCCAGCGCCGCGTTGACGGCGGGCGGGGCGCGAAAGTCCATGTCCGCGGTCCACATCGACAGCCCGTCGGCGGGCGACACGCCGAACAGCGCTTCCATCATGTCCCATTTCGACGAATGCGTGCGGCGTCGGTCGATAGGCTCGTCGAAATCGAACATGCGGGCTCCTGGTCCGGCGGCGCGCCATCCTGCGTCGCGGTCCGGCCGGGCGCAAGAACAGGCGGCGCGCAAGGTCCCCTTGCGCCTTGTCAAGGCCGGACGCTTCCCTTACCTCCGCGCCATGAGCCTGCGCCCGATCCTGATCCATCCCGATCCCCGTCTGCGCAAGGCCGCCGAGCCGGTGGCGGCGCTGGATTCGACGCTGCGCTCGCTCGTCGAGGACATGTTCCAGACGATGTACGTCGCGCCCGGGATCGGTCTCGCCGCGCCCCAGATCGGCGTATCTAAGCAGGTTTTCGTAATGGACTGCGCCGGTAAGGACGAGGACCCCGCGCCGATGGCGCTGATCAACCCCGCGATCCTCTGGACCTCGGACGAGACGGTCACCTCCGAGGAAGGCTGCCTGTCGATCCCGGACGTCTACGAGGACGTGGCGCGCGCCGCCCGGGTGCGGGTCGGCTGGACCGACCTCGACGGGGCCGGGCGCGAAGCCGAGTTCGCCGGCCGCTGGGCGGTCTGCGCCCAGCACGAGATCGACCACCTCGAGGGTCGGCTGTTCAACGACTATCTCGGTGCGGTCAGGCGCACGCTGATCACCGCCCGGATGAAGAAGCTCAAGCGCGAGAAGGCCCGGGCCTGACCCGGCCGGAGGGGCCGCCGTGCGCCTGATCTTCATGGGAACGCCCGATTTCGCCGTGCCGGCGCTCGATGCGCTGGTCGATGCGGGCCACGCGGTCGCGGCGGTCTACACGCAGCCGCCGCGCCCGGCGGGGCGCGGCCAGCGCGCGCGCCCGGGCCCGGTCGCTTCCCGCGCCGCGGCACTTGGGCTGCCCGTCCGTACGCCCCCGACACTGCGCGACCCGGCCGAGCACGCGGCCTTCGCCGCGTTCGGGGCCGAGGCGGCGATCGTCGTCGCGTACGGGCTGATCCTGCCGCCCGCGATCCTGGCGCTGCCGGCGCGGGGTTGCCTCAAAATTCACGCTTCGCTGCTGCCGCGCTGGCGCGGCGCGGCCCCGATCCAGCGCGCGGTGCTCGCGGGCGACGAGGAAACCGGCGTCACGATCATGGCGATGGAAGCGGGGCTCGACACCGGCCCGATACTGCTGCGCGAGGTGGTTCCGATCGGGCCTGCCGACACCGCGGGCGATATGCACGACCGGCTCGCGACGCTGGGGGCCCGCCTGATCGTGGAAGCGCTGGCGCGCATTGACACCCTGCACCCCGAACCCCAGCCCGAGGCGGGCGCGACCTATGCGGCCAAGATCGACAAGGCCGAAGCCCGCGTCGACTGGACCCGGCCCGCCGCCGAGGTCGACCGGTTGATCCGCGGCCTCTCGCCGTCGCCGGGGGCGTGGTGCCTGATCGGCGGCGAACGCGTGAAACTGCTGCGCTCGGTCCTGTCGGACGGGACCGGCACGCCGGGCGTCGCGCTCGACGACCGGATCGAGGTCGCCTGCGGCGCCGGCGCGGTCCGCCTGGCGGTGCTGCAGCGCGCCGGCCGGGCGGCGCAGCCGGCCGCAGACTTTCTGCGCGGCCGCGCCGTTCCGCGCGGGACGGTGCTACGATGACGGACGAGGGGTTTACCACTTCGGCGCAGCCGCCGGTCCAGGATAAAGATCCGGTCTGGCGCGCCTCGTTCAAAGCGTCTAGTGGATCGAATCTAACACTTGGTGCCCTCGCCTGAAGGCTGCGATGATCCTGTCCGGATCGGCGGTCCAGGTGAAGGGGCTCGGTTCTGTGGTGTGCTCATGGACGAGCGGTTGATGGCGGCCTGGAGGTCGACGATGGAGTGGAAGACCCCGCGCTTGAGCCGGCGCTTCGAGAGTTTGGCGAAGAAGCCCTCGACGGCGTTGAGCCAGGAGTGGGAAGGGCGCCGGCATAACCGGCCACGGAACCGCCCGGGCACTCCGGGCTGGGGCGGCGTAAAATCCCGCCGGTGGTCAGTCTCTGGATCACGACTGGTGATCTGGAGGCGGAAGGATGTATGGCGTGGAGC
>JANOEW010000328.1:0-2496 GCA_031413475.1 Amaricoccus sp. | reverse complement strand
GGCCGATCTCGAGGGCTTTCCGGTCCAGCTCGATCACGTCGGGGAGATCAGCGCCTTCTGAGCAAGGGCCGCCCTCTCACGCGGCCCTCTCCTCCTCCTTCTCGATCGGCGGCACGGCGGCCTCCTTGCCGACGCAGGATGGTGGGTCGCGAGCCTGCAGGGCGCTGAGGCGAGCGAGTCGGCGGTGCTCGGGGTCTCCCGGCCGCGTGTTTTCCACCTCGCGACGCATGGCTTCTTTCGGCCCTACGCAGACGGCGCTCCGCCCGACCCGATGCTGCGGAGCGGTCTTGCGTTGGCGGGCGCCGGCGCAGTCCACGGGGATGACCGCGATGGCATCCTGACGGCGCTCGAGGCATCGACGCTCGACCTCTCCGGGACCGAGCTGGTGGTGCTGAGCGCGTGCGAAACCGGCCTCGGTTCGCTCGACGTGCATGAGGGTGTGTTCGGCCTTCAGCGCGCGTTCTACCAGGCCGGCGCAAGCGCGCTGCTGATGTCCCTCTGGAACGTACCGGACCAGGAGACGCAACAGCTCATGGTCGCATTCTATCATGCGTGGCTCGGCGGCGCGGACAAGCACTCGGCGCTCGTCACCGCGCAGATGCAGCTCAGGGACGCGACGCGTCGACGCTGGGGATTCGATCGCCCGCAGCTCTGGGCAGGGTTCGTACTGATAGGACCATGAAGCCACTCCCAAGCAAAGGAGTAAGCGAGATGCGGCACTTTGCGATTGGGCGGCAGGCCTTGGCGGTGGCGGCGGCCCTTTGCACGCATCCTGCGGCGGCCGACGAGGTCTTCAGGGATCCGTCCGGCTTCTACATCATCGTCGTACCGTTCGGCTGGACGGTGCAGGCGCAGCAAAGCGGCGTGACGCTCAGCCATGAACTGGCATGGGCCTCGGTCTGGCACGTCGAGGGCTCCGGCCCTCCAGAGGGCCTGACGGAAGCCATCGCAAGCAGCATCGCGCAGAGCTGGCAGGAGTTTAACGGCGCGAGCGCCAATCCCTGCCAGGTCTCGGACGCAGAGGGCTATTGCGCCTGGTTCACCGGCGTCGACGGTCGTGGCAACGAGGCGGTCCTCAGCATTCAGACCGTCGCCAGCGCCGGTCACGGCTACGCCCTGATGATGTCGGCACCGCGGAACGACTTCACCCGCCTGCAGGAGACGTTCGACCGGATCAGCGATAGTTTTTCTGCCTCACTCTCAGGCGAGTGACGCGGTCGATGATCCTTGTCCCGATCCTTGTCGTCTCGCTGATCGTCTGGGCCGCTCTCTACGTCGCCGGCGCACCGCTGAAGACAGAGGAGACGGCGGTTATCGTCGGCATCGTCGCCCTCTCGGTCTGGGCGGTTCGCTCCATCATCCGCCGCAGTCGGGGCAAGAGATGAAGGTAGGTAGCCGACGTGCCGCTCTGATCGGAGCTATGCTCGCGTTCGCGACGCCGGCCACGGCCGATCTCCTCTGCACTACAGCGCTGCCTGTCGCGCGCCCGGGCGAGCGCGTTGAGATCCGGGCATGGAGTGAAGACGCGCCCACGGTGCACTGGGAGGCGACACTCGGCGAGATGTCCGACCGCGGCGCCACGGCCATACTTTGGGCGCCGCAGCAGACCGGACCGGTCTCGATCTTGGGACGGACGGCGCGCGGCGCCTGCTCGCTCACAGTGTTCGTCGTCGGTGAGGAGCGCGGCGGTCGCGAGACAGGGCACGGGCTTCTGGTCCGGGACGCCGCCGAGCCCGGCGGTTATGGCCTTTACAGCTACATACTCCTCGGCACCGACCCCAGCGGTGAATCGCGCGAACGCGCGCGGAGCGTCATTGCCGCGTTCCTGACGCTCGCCCCCGCCCTCGCCGACCTCGAAAGCCTGTTCGGCCGCGCGCCCCTGAACGCTGCCTTCCTGCCGATCGAGGTGTCGCCGCCTGCCGATCCCACCGCCGATTGGCTGCTCGAGCACTACGACTTCGCCCGCGCGCGGGCGATCCTGAACGGGCTTGAGGGGATGCTGCGCCGCGGCCCTTACATCGTCTCCACCAAGGCTCCCGCGACGCCGGGCGAACCACTGGCGCGCCCGCTTCTGATCCAGGACCTCTCGGCGGTGCCCCCGCACTTGGTGTCGCTCTGGTACACCGCCTTCCTGAACCGCGCCGCGCAGGAGCGCTACTGGGAGGAGGACCGACTCCAGGCACTCGGGCTAGAGACGCGGACCCTGGTCGGCGTCCTCGCCGCCGGCCTCCCCGATGTCCGCAGCGCCGTCGACGGCTGGATCTCGTGGCGGAAGTGACGGCGCACGCGTCCACTGCGAGTCTGACACAAAAGTCCCTGGACCGTGCGATCCTGCGGGCCATGAGCTTGATCATTGCTGCGTGCACCACGATGATCCGGCCACCGGTTCCATGAACATCCGGCCACCCATTCCACGGCGATCCGGCCGCCCGTTCCACGGGCATCCGGCCACCCTCTGCTGAGGGCCTGCGGGGCAATCTGAGGCCGCCTATCGTG
>JANOEW010000327.1:0-2801 GCA_031413475.1 Amaricoccus sp. | reverse complement strand
ATCGCGATCTCTACCCCGCCTTGCGCCAGGGCTACGCTGAGCGCCGTTTCCCCAAGCCCAACGCCGCGAACCCGCGCTGTCCCAACCGGGTGCGCTACGAGATGATGACCCGGCTCGGGTATTTCGTGACCGAGAGCTCCGAGCATTTAGCCGAATACGTGCCCTGGTTCATCAAGCGCGACCGGCCCGACCTGATCGAGCGGTTCGGCATTCCGCTCGACGAATACCCCAAGCGCTGCGTCGAGCAGGTCGCGCGCTGGGAGGACCAGGCCCGCGCCTACCGCGAGGCCGACGCCGTCGAGGTGACGGCGAGCCGGGAATACGCCTCGGAGATCATCGACGCGGTCTGGACCGGCGCGCCGTCGGTGATCTACGGCAACGTCGCGAACCGCGGCTACATCACATCGCTGCCGGACGGATGCGCCGTCGAGGTGCCCTGCCTGGTCGATCGCAACGGCGTCCAGCCGACCCATGTCGGTAGCCTGCCGCCGCAGCTGACCGGGCTGATCCGCACCAACCTGAACGTCCAGGAGCTGACCGTGGCGGCGCTGCTCGAGGAGAACCCCGAGCATATCTATCACGCGGCGATGCTCGACCCGCACACCGCGGCCGAGCTCGATCTCGACCAGATCTGGACGCTGGTCGACGACCTGCGCGCCGCCCACGGCGACTGGCTGCCGCCCTGGGCGCGCCGCACGGGCGTTTCCGCGGCTGCGGAGTGACCGGTCGGGCGGAACCATTGTCGCGGCGGGGCGCTGGTCCGTTTTGGTCAGGAGCGTGGCATGAAGAATCCCTGGATGAGCCTGTGGCTGAGCGCGGCGAACAAGGCCGCCGGACCGGTGCGCGGGTTCTGGACGGCGGCGGCGAAGCGCCAGCAGGCGGCGTTCATGAGGGAAGCGGCGAAGGCGTCGGGGCTCGGGGCGCCCGCGAAGAAGCGTGGCACGGCGAAGCGTCGGGCGAAGTGATCCCCTTCCCAAGGGGAGGAGATGGTGCGTCGCACGCGTGCGACGCACCTAAGTGCTTGATTTTGGCTGATGTGAGCCTCGCGAGATTTATCGGTGATGGTGCGTCGGGAGCCCGGGCTTGCCTTCTCCATGCGTTCCTGCGTATCTTCCGGTTCGTCCTTAACGTACGAATCGGGTGAGACATGACCAAGATGATGAGCGTCAGCGAGGCGCGGGACAGTCTGGCCGATGTGGTCGGGCAGGTGCAGTTCGGCGGCGAGCGGGTGACGATCTCGAAGCGCGGCAAGCCGGTGGCGGTGGTGGTGTCGGTGGCGGACGCGGCCTGGCTGGAGGCGATGGAGGACAAGATCGACATCGAACTCGCCCGCGAGGCCAAGGCCGAGATGGAGCGGCTGGGGGGCAAGACCTACACGCACGAGGAGGTCTTCGCGGAACCGGACGACGCAGGCGCGCGCGACTGACGCTTGGCCTATCGGCTGGACTATGCGCCGGCGGCCCGGAAGGCGATCCGGGCGATCCGGGACGCGAAGCTTAAGCGGCGGATCGAGACGGCGCTGCTGCGGCTGCGGGAGGAGCCGCGTCCGGCCGGGGCGAAGCGGCTGGCCGGGCAGGAGGGGCTGCTGCGGATTCGGGTCGGAGACTGGCGCGTTCTCTACGAGGTGCACGAGCGGGAGGTGGTGGTGCTGGTCGTGCGGATCGGGCCGCGCGGGGAGGTTTACGAGCGGTTGTGACGGGCGCCATAGTTGCGCCGATCATGGAGGCGACGATGCTCGACGTTGATCTGACGCCGCAGATGCGGGCGTTCGCGGAGCGGGAAGTGGCGGCGGGGCGGTACGCCGACGTGAGCGAGGTGGTGCGCGCCGGCCTGCGCATGCTGATGGAGAAGCGGGGGGCGGCGTTCCGGGCGCTGCAAGCGGACCTCGCCGAGCAGATCGCGCTGGCCGAGGCGGGCGAGACCGAGGACTTCGACCCGCGCGAATTCGAGCCGGAGGCGTTCCGGTAGGTGGCGGCGCTGCGGCTGCGCGTCACGCGCGCGGCGCGGCGGGACATCGAGGCGATCCGGCGGCGGACGATCGAGCGGTGGGGCCGTGGCCAGTGGCTCGTCTACTTCGGCGGTATGGGCGTCGTGATGGAGCGGGTCCGCGCTGAACCGATGGCGGGGCCGAGCCGGGACATACTGGCGCCGGGATTGCGCTCGATGCTCTACCGGTCGCATGTGATCTTCTATGTCGAGACGACGCGAGGGGAACAGGTTATCCTTCGCGTGCTGGACCAGAAGCAGAACGCCGAGGCGCTGGCCTGGACAGATATGATGCATGGCGAAGGGTAGCTGGTGGGTGCGGAGCACCCACCCCACTTGCTATGCGAAGCTGGGCGGCGGCGTGATCGGCATCTTGCGTGTGCTGCACGCGCGGCAGAATGCGGCGGCGTTGCGGTGGAGGAGGGGATAGAGGAATTTAGGGTGGGTGGATCACCCCAGCTGTTGTAGAACGTTGACACGAGACCGCGCGTTAACCATTTTTGACGAATGGTTGATATTCGCGACCAGATACGCCGATGCAAGGCGGTGTCGCTCTTCGCGGCGGGAATGATGGTTTTCATCGCCCCCCATGCTTCGGGAAGCGAATGCGCCCGAGAGTCATTCGGCACATTCTGGCAGGTTGACAACAAGGATACCAGAGCTCGGGTGCTCGAGGATAGCTCCAGAATTCCCGTAACCTTTCGAAACGTAGAGGGCGGAACAGAGTTAATTGTAGAAAGTGGTTTATGGGTCGATCAATATACTGGCCGACTGGACGTGACAACAGGAAAGATCAGCGAGGTGGCACGGATGTC
>JANOEW010000326.1:0-7321 GCA_031413475.1 Amaricoccus sp. | reverse complement strand
CAAGATCGTCGAAGAGATCGAAGAAAGGCGCCACGAACGGGCCGCTTGACCCGCACGGGACGCATAAGGAAGTGCGCGGCGGTCAGCTGAAGAACTGGCCGCCGTTCGCGCTGATCGTCGAGCCGGTGATGAAGCCGGCCGCGTCGGAGACGAGGAAGGCGACGATGCGCGCGATCTCGTCCGGCTCGCCGAGGCGACCGACCGGGATCTGCGCGATGATCGATTCGCGCACCTTTTCCGGCACCGCCATCACCATGTCGGTGGCGATGTAGCCCGGGGCCACCACGTTCACGGTGATGTTGGCGCGCGCGCCTTCCTGCGCCAGCGCGCGGGAGAAGCCGATGTCGCCGGCCTTGGAGGCGGAATAGTTCGCCTGGGCGAACTGGCCTTTCTGGCCATTGACCGAGGAGATGGTGACGATCCGGCCGAACTTGCGCTCGCGCATCCCGTTCCAGACCCCGTGGGTCATGTTGAAGACGCCGGTGAGGTTGGTGTCGATGACCTCGCGCCACTGCTGCGGGGTCATCTTGTGGAACGGCGCGTCGCGGGTGATGCCGGCGTTGTTGACGAGCACCTCGACCGGGCCGAGCTCGGCCTCGACCGCCTTGATGCCGGCGGCACAGCCGTCATAGTCGGCCACCGACCATTTCCACGCCTTGATGCCGGTATCGGCGGTGAACTTCGACGCCGCCTCGTCGTTGCCGGCGTAGTTCGCCGCGACGGTGAAGCCCGCGTCCTTCAGCGCCTTCGAGATCGCCTCGCCGATGCCGCGCGATCCGCCGGTGACTAGCGCCACTCGTCCCATGGTCTTTCCCCCTATTGGTGTTCTTGAAGGTCCGGGGACGGGTCGTGGCCCGTCCCCGTCGTCTGGTCACGGCGTCAGATCATGGCCGCTCGACGCAGAGCGCCACGCCCATGCCGCCGCCGATGCAGAGGGTCGCGAGGCCCTTCTTGGCGTCGCGGCGCTTCATTTCGAACAGCAGCGTGTTCAGCACGCGCGCGCCCGAGGCGCCGATCGGGTGGCCGATGGCGATGGCGCCGCCGTTGACGTTCACGATCGCCGGATCCCAGCCCATGTCCTTGTTCACCGCGCAGGCCTGGGCGGCGAAGGCTTCGTTGGCTTCGATCAGGTCGAGGTCCTCGACCTTCCAGCCGGCCTTGGCCAGCGCCTTGCGCGAGGCGTAGATCGGACCGACCCCCATGATCTTGGGGTCGAGCCCCGCGGTGGCGTAGGCGGCGATCCGGCCGAGCGTCTCGATGCCGCGCTTTTCGGCGTTGGCGGCGGACATCAGCACGGTCATCGCGGCCCCGTCGTTGAGGCCCGAGGCGTTGCCGGCGGTGACGGTGCCGTCCTTGGAGAACGCGGGCCGGAGCTTGGCCATCCCCTCGATCGTCGCGCCGTGGCGGATGTATTCGTCCTTGTCGACCACGACGTCGCCCTTGCGGGTCTTGACGGTGAAGGCGGCGATCTCGTCGTCGAACCTGCCGGCCTTCTGGGCGGCCTCGGCCTTGTTCTGGCTGGCGACGGCGAACTCGTCCTGCTGTTCGCGGGTGATCTGCCACTGGGTGGCGACGTTCTCGGCAGTGGTGCCCATGTGGAAGTTGTTGAACGCGTCCCACAGGCCGTCCTTGACCATGGTGTCGGTGAACTTCATGTCGCCCATCTTCTGGCCGGCGCGCAGGTGGGCGGCGTGCATCGACAGCGACATGCTCTCCTGGCCGCCGGCGACCACCACGTCGGCGTCGCCGAGCATGATGTGCTGGGCCCCGAGCGCTACGGCGCGCAGGCCCGAGCCGCAGACCTGGTTGATGCTCCAGGCGGCGCTTTCGATCGGAAGGCCGGCATTGATGTGCGCCTGGCGGGCCGGGTTCTGGCCCTGGCCGGCGGTGAGGACCTGGCCGAGGATGGTCTCGGAGACCTCCGCCGCGTCGACGCCGGCGCGCTCGAGCGCGGCCTGGATCGCCGTGGCGCCGAGGTCGTGCGCCGGTGTGCCGGCGAAGGCGCCGTTGAAGCTGCCGACCGCCGTGCGCGCCGCCGATGCGATTACGATTTGCGTCATGCTTCCCCCTTGCGCCCCAGGGCGCGGTCTGGCCACTCCGGTCCGAAGACCCGATCCTGCGGACGAATCGCCACAGTCGCGTCACGGGCGAAGTGGTCGCACAAAGCCGGCCGCGTCTCAACCGGCATGGGTGTGCAGGAACGTGGCGAGAGGACGCCACAGCTCGGCGCGGGCGGCGCTGCCGACGACCATGCCGACATGCCCGGTGCGCGGCGCGAGCATGCGTGCGCCGGGGATCGCCGCGGGCAGGGCGTGGGCGAGCGCCGGGGGGGCGATCGCGTCGGTCGCGCCGCAGAACGCGAGGGCGGGGAGGCGGATCGCCGCGAGGTCCACCGGCCCCCCGAGGAAGCGCCAGGCGCGCGTGGCGGTGTGGTTGCGGATGTGCCAGTCGATCAGCAGGCCCTTGGCGGCCGGCGCCGGCATGGCGACGCCGTCCGAGAGCCAGTCCTCGATCGCGACGAAATGGCGGGCGGCGGCGCTGTCCGGGTCGAGGCGGGCGAACTTGCGGAACTTGAGCGCCGCCTGCATCGGGTTGACCAGCGCGAACAGCATCTGGAACACCGAGACCGGCACCAGGCCAAACGCCCGGCCGAGCGCGTCGAGCTGGCGCTCCACCCGGGTCGGACCCTCGGCGCGGATCATGGCGCGCAGGCTGCCGGCGAGGCCGCGGGTGGAGGCGAAGTCCCAGGGCGCGCCGATGGTGGCGAGCGCAGAGACGCCCTCGGGCGCGCGCGCGGCCAGGCCGGCGGCGAGCGTGCCGCCCATGCAGTAGCCGATCAGCGCGACCGGGCGACCGGACGCGGACTGGAGCGCGCGCAGCGCCGGCAGCAGCCGGCGCGCGCCGTAGTCCTCGAGCCCGAAGCCGGCTTCGGCGGGGCCGGGCACGCCCCAGTCGAGCAGCGCCGGCCGCAACCCGCGGCCTGCAAGCCAGCGCAGGATCGACGAGGCGGCGGTGAGGTCCAGCACGTAGGCGCGGTTGATCAGGCTCGGCACGACCAGGACCGGCGGGCCGTCCGGATCGGAGGCCTCGGGGGTCTGGCCGTAGTCGAGGAGGCGCGAGCCCGACTCCGACCAGATCGCCGGCGGGTCGGCGAGGTCGCGGCGGTAGGGGTGGGTCTGCCAGGCCTCGATGCCGCGCATCGTCGCCGCGAGTCGCGCTCCGATTTCGCGGGCGATCTCGACGCGGTCGAGGTCCGGGCCGAGCGCCGCCGCCGCCTCGGCGAGATGCGGGGCCCAGGGGAAGTCGGCGGTGTCGGCGCGGGGGGCCGCCATCAGCGCCTGGGCGTAGCCCGACAGCGCCGCTCCGAGGTGGAACACGAGCGGGCTCGGCTCTCCGCGGCGCCAGACCGGCGGGGTCATGCGTCGAACGCGCGTCCGGGGCGCGGCGCGGCCGGGCCTTGCGCCGCGGCGTGGGCGATCTGCCGTTCCCAAAGGTCGATGTAGGCGGCGGCGCGGCGGCGTTCGTCGCTCGGCGGCGCGGGACGGGGGCCTTCGGGTTCGCTCGGCGCGGGTTCGGGCGTGATCGGGCGGGACCGGGTCACGGCGACGTTCGCAGATGCGAAAATACGTTGCGCGACGTTCCGCCGGGGGTAATCTGACGACCGACGCTACCCCATGCAGGAGACAGTCGCTTGGCCGAGAAGAACGAGGTTGGCGATGCGCCGATCATCATCAAGAAATACGCCAACCGCCGGCTCTATAACACCGCCAAATCGAGCTACGTGACGCTGGAGCATCTGGCGCAGATGGTGCGCGACGAGCAGGACTTCGTGGTCAACGACGCGAAGTCTGGCGAGGACATCACCCGCGGCGTGCTGGCGCAGATCATCTTCGACGAGGAGGCGAAGGAGGGGCAGACCATGCTGCCCGTGAAGTTCCTGCGCAGCCTGATCCGGCTCTACGGCGACACGCTGCAGGGCTTCGTGCCCGGCTACCTGGACGCCTCGATGGAGACGTTCGCCAAGAACCAGGAGCGGATGCGCGAACAGGTGCTGCAGGCGTTCGAGGCCAATCCCGCGCTGGCGAACTTCGAGGCGCTGGCGCGCACCAACATGGAGTGGTTCGAGAACGCCATGCGGATGTTCGCGCCGTTTACCGCCGGGATGGCGGCCAAGAACCTCGCGGCGCCCGCGAAGCTCGGCGGGAAGGACGTGGACCTCGAGGGGCTGAAGGAGCAGCTCGCCTCGATGCAGGTCCAGCTCAACAAGCTGGTGAAGGACGGCTGACGCTCAGCCCGCCTTGCGCCGCGGGATCGGCGCGGCCTCGGGTGAGATTTCGGGCAGGACCGGGATCGCCGCTGGGCGACCGTAGCGGTAGCCCTGGAAGCAGTCGACGCCGGCCCCACCGAGCCAGGCCGCGTCGGCGGCGCATTCCACGCGTTCGGCGATGGTCAGCATCTCGAAATGACGGGCGACGGACAGCAGGCAGTCGACGAGCACGCGGGCGTCGGGCGAGCGGCTGACGCCCTGGACGAAGGCGCCGTCGATCTTGACCATGTCGAAGCGAAAATCGCGGAAGTGGCGGAATCCGGTGGCGCCGGCGCCGAAATCGTCGAGCGCGAAGGCGCAGCCGAAGCCGCGGACGTGCTCCATGAAGTCGAGCGTCTGGTCGGACTGTGCGATCGCGGCGGTTTCGGTGATCTCGAGGATCAGCCGGCCGGTGGCGCCGCGGTCGCGGGCGGCGGCTTCGGCAAGGATCGCCAGCCACTCGGGATCGCCCATCGAGAGCGGCGACATGTTGACCGAGAGACGCAGCGCGCGGTCGGCCCGGAGCGCGGCCAGCGCCGAGGCCAGCGCGAGGCGGTCGATCCTGCGGCCGAGCGGGCCGTCCTCGACATGCGGCAGGAACGCGGCCGCGGGCAGCACCTGGCCGTTCGGCAGCGCCAGCCGCGCCAGCATCTCGAAGAACGCCGGGAAGCGTGGATTGGCGGCGCGCACCACCGGCGGGTAGTGGCAGACGACGCGGCCCTGCGCCAGCGCCTGGGCGACGGTGAAGCGGATGCGCGCGCCCGCCTCGATCCGGCCGGCCAGCGGCGGGGCCTCGCCGGCGGCGAGCGCCCTGAGATGGGCGAGCGCGTCGAGGCGTGGGGATTGCTCCATGGGGCGAGGACCTTCCCGTCGGTGTGTTTGCCTGGCGCTTACCTAACGGGATGTTCCTTAATTGTTCGTGAGCGTCGCGGGGGTCATTTGTAGGGGCATCCCCCAAGCGCGAAATCAGGCGCAGCGAAGCTGTCCTTGTAGATCGTGCCGTCCTTCATGATGATGAGGAAGTTCTGTGACGGGTCCTCGATCAACTTGATGTCGGCAACCGGGTCGCCGTCGACCAGCAGAAGATCGGCCAGCGCGCCAACCTCGACCACCCCGAGTTTCCCCGGATAGGGGCTTCGTTTGCCGGACAAGGCCAGAAGCTCGGCATTGTCTGCCGTTGCCATCTTCAGCACTTCGGCAGGCGTGTACCAGCGTGTCAGCTTGGCCAGCATCGCCCCCTGACGCGTGGCGAGACGTGCGTCGAACAGCACATCGGTGCCCCAGGCGGTCTTGATCTTGTACTTCTTCGCAAGGGCATAGGCGGTATCCGTCCCTTGCACCATCTCGAGCTGCTTTGCCTTGTTCTTCGGGGCCTGGGGAATCGCATCCTCGTCGTCAAGGAACGGCTGCAGGCTAAGCCAGATGCCCTTTTCCGCCATCAGCCTTGCGGTTTCCTCGTCAATCAGTTGGCCATGCTCGATGCTTTTCACCCCGGCCGCAATCGCTGTCTGGATCGCTTTCGGGGTATAGGCGTGAACGGCAACATAAGTGCCCCAGTTCTCGGCAGCCTCGACAGCAGCGCGAAACTCGGCCTCGGTGTATTGCGAGACATCCAGCGGATCGTAGTTCGAGGACACGCCACCGCCCGCCGCCATCTTGAGCTGGCTTGCCCCAAGCGCGAGCAGTTCGCGGGCGCGCTTGCGCACCTCGTCCGGGCTGTCGGCGATGATCGCGGCGCCGGCCACTTCGGTCGGGTGCAGGTGCCCGTCTTCGGCAGCGGGAAGTTCCAGCGGGCTGCGATAGTCGCCATGGCCGCCGGTCTGCGAGATGATCGCCCCCGAGGGCCAGATCCGGGGGCCAGGCGTGACGCCGGCGTCCGTTGCCCGCTTCAGCCCGAAGATCGTGCCGCCTATATCCCGGACCGAGGTAAAGCCGCGCATAAGCACGTCTTCATTGGCTTTGGCGGCCACGATGGCAAGGTACGCGGCATCCCCGGTCAGGGCATCCTGCAGCGAGACGACCGCCGAGGAAGAATGCCAATGGGCGTCGATCAGACCGGGCATCAAGGTTCTGCCGCAGGCGTTCACGACGCGCGCACCGTCGGATGCCAAGACGTCCGGTCCGATCTCGGCGATCAGGTTGCCGCGCACAAGAACGTCGGTCCTGTCGGTCAACGGCGCCCCCGAACCGTCAAAGACGCGGACATCGCGAAACAGCGTTTCCGACGGGGCAGACACTTCGCCTGCCGCGTCCTGGGCCTGCGAGTGGTCAGCTCCGAACAGGGCCGCCCCAACGAAGAGCGCAGTGATCAGTCTTGGCATCATTTTCAGCGGTATCCCTTGCATGACTTGCTGTAGCTTACTGTAGGGATTCAGCCGTGACGCGCCAGATCGTCTTCTGGCGCCTGGCGCGGCGCGGGTGGGCGGGCGTCGAGATCGAGCGTGCGGACACGTTGCGCGAACGCGCGATGCAGGTCGTTCAGGCGGCCCACCAGCCACGCGTGCTGGCGGGGCCAATCCGTCCGGTCCTCGGGGTCGACGTCGTCCAGATAGATGGAGACACGACAGTCCTTGCCCTGCGGCAGGTCCTCCCACACGAGCGATTCGCCGAGGGTGGCCTCGATCGCCGCTCGCTGGTCCAGGAGCAGGCCGAAGAACGCCTTGGCGGCGTCGCCCGAGATGTAGAGGTTGGCGGTTATCTGGCGCTTGGGGCGGATCATGCCGGCGTTGATGCTGAACCCGGTGCGCCCGACGCCGTATCCCATCCACGACTGCGGCTGCGGCTTGCGGTTGCCGAGGATCGGTCCCCGCGCCGCGTCGAGGCGAGGATGCAGGGCGGTCCAGTATTCGCGCTGCATCACGCGGGTGTCGGACAGCTCGCTGTCGTCGATGGCGCGGGCGGCCTGCGCGACCGAGCGCGACCAGTCGTTGGGTTTGGAGACGACGTTGAACTTCGGCGCGGCCGGCGAGGTCCCGATGCGCCACAGCTCGACTTCGAGACCGAAGAACCGAAAGC
>JANOEW010000325.1:0-1525 GCA_031413475.1 Amaricoccus sp. | reverse complement strand
CGGTCGACGGTCTGCAGGCCGAAAATCACGAACAGCGCGAGGACGAACCCAGGCAGGCTCATCAGGTGGCGGAAGACCTCCCATCCACCCCTCGTGCTGTCGGTCGCCGCCTGCCGCGGCGGATCCTGGTAGGCGACGAGGACCAGCAACAGGGCGGCCGCGTAGAACGCCGCCGCGAACAGAAACGAATTGCGAAGGCCCACGAGTGGCGCGAGCAGGCCGCCAATCACTGGACCAATCGCCGGACCCAGGCGATGCCCCGTTTGCACGGTGCCAATCGCCCGCGCCATGCGATCGCGGGGCACCGACTGCGCGGCCATGGAAATCGTGAGCGCCCCATAGCCGGCGAAGACGCCGAGCAGCGCGCGCAGCGCAAGCAACTGCCACGGCGCCGTGACGAACGCCATGCCGGCCTTGGTGAGGATGAACGCGGTCAGCGACCGGATGACCAGCACCTTGCTGCCGTACTTGTCGCCGACGCGGCCCCAGAGCGGAGCGCTGATGGCCGTCACGGTCGGCGTGGCGCCGAGGGTCAGCCCGGTCCACATCGCGATCTCACCGACGTCGGTCGTGCCGAGTTCGGCAATGTAGAGCGGGAGAAACGGCATCACCAGCGTGAAGCCGGTGAAGCCGATGCAGCCGGCCGTCGTGGCGGCCATGACGTTGCGCTGACCCTGTCGTTCGTCCAATCAGAATCGGATCTTCACCGACGGGCCGGGGTACACCTGGATGCTGTCGATAAAACGAATGCGATGCGGATTAGTCTGCATCACCACCGAGCTGGTGCGGATGCCGGCGCCGAAGAACTGTACGCCCTTCATCAGCGAGCCGTCGGTGACGCCAGTGGCGGCAAACACGATGTCCTTGCCGCAGGCCAGATCCTCGGACTTGTAGATCTTCTTGAAGTCCCTGATGCCCATGGCGCGGCAGCGCTCCTCGTCCTCCGGTTTCGCCACCACCAGACGGGCGAAGATCTCGCCGTTCAGGCATCGCATGGCGGCGGCCGTGAGCACGCCTTCGGGCGCGCCGCCTGTCCCCATCACCGCGTGCACACCGGTGCCGGACACCGCCGCCGCGATACCCGCCGATAAGTCGCCGTCGCCAATCAGCCGGATGCGCGCGCCCGTGGAACGAATCTCGTTAATCAGCTTCTCGTGGCGCGGGCGGTCCAGCACCACCACCGTCAGTTCGTCGACCTGGCGGCCCAGGCTCCGCGCGATGGCGCGCAGGTTCTCGCGCACCGGCGCATCCAGGTCGACCAGGTGCTTGGAGGTCGGCCCGACGACCAGCTTCTCCATGTAGAGGTCGGGCGCGTGCAACAGGCCGCCCTTCTCGGAGGCGGCCAGCACGGCGATGGCGTTCGCCGCGCCGGTGGCGCACAGATTGGTGCCCTCCAGGGGATCCACGGCGATATCGACCGCGTCCCAGACGCGGCCGCCGTTGGCCTGTTTCTGGGCCAAGCCAACCTTCTCGCCGATGTAGAGCATCGGCGCCTCATCACGCTCGCCTTCGCCGATCACGATGG
>JANOEW010000324.1:0-6705 GCA_031413475.1 Amaricoccus sp. | reverse complement strand
GCCGGGGCCATCAGCGGCAGGCCGCCTTCCAGCGCGAACAGCCGGCCCTGGGCGCCCTGCTGTTGCGCGGTGGGCACGTCGGGCAGCTTGGGGCTGCGGCCCGCGACGTGTCCGCCAGGGTCCCGTCGAGATCGAACACCGCCACGCGCATCCCGGCCTCCCGTCGCCAGCCTCCATTTGGCGCCGCCGCGCCGCCGCGGCAACGATCGGAAACGTTTCCTGATCCCGCCCGGCCTTCCCGCGCCGCGGCGCCGCTGCTAGAAGGCAGGCGTTTCCCCGAGGCCGGAGCCCCGCCCATGCCGCTCGCCGTCATCCTTCTCGCCGCCGGCCAGGGGACACGGATGAACTCTGACCTGCCGAAGGTGCTGCATCCGCTCGCCGGGGTCCCGCTGATCGCCCACGCGCTGGCCGCCGCCCGGACGCTCTATCCCGAACGCATCGTCGTGGTCGCCGGCCACGCGGCCGAGGTCGTCGCCGCCGCGGTGGCCGAGCTCGATCCCGAAGCCCGCGTCGCGCTCCAGCCCGAGCAGCGCGGCACCGGCCATGCCGTCCAGCAGGCGGCCGCGGCTTTGGCCGATTTCGCCGGCGACGTGCTCGTGCTCTACGGCGACACCCCGTTCGTCCGTCCCGAGACCCTCGCCGCCATGCTCGCCGCCCGCGCGGGCGGCGCAGCCGTGGTCGCGCTCGGCTTCGAGGCGGCCGCGCCCGACGGCTACGGCCGGATGATCCTCGACGCCGCCGGCGATCTCGCCGCCATCGTCGAGGCCAAGGACGCAACCCCCGACCAGGCCGCGATCCGGCTCTGCAACTCCGGCGTCATCGCCGCCGACCGCGCCACGCTGTTCGAACTGCTCGCCGAGGTCCGCCCCGACAACGCCAAGGCCGAATACTACCTCACCGACGTGGTCGGCCTTGCCCGCGCCCGCGGCCTGCGCGCCGCCGCGATCACCTGCCCCGAGGCCGAGACGCTCGGGGTCAACTCCCGCGCCGACCTCGCCGCCGCCGAGGCCGCGTTCCAGGCCCGCGCCCGCGCCGAGGCGATCGCCAACGGCGTCACGCTGACCGACCCCGCCACGGTCTGGTTCGCGCTCGACACCGTGATCGGCCGCGATGCCACCATAGGCCCCGGCGTCGTCTTCGGCCCCGGCGTCACCGTCGAGAGCGGCGCGACGATCCGCGCCTTCTGCCACCTTGAGGGATGCCACGTCAGCCGCGGCGCGATCGTCGGCCCGTTCGCGCGACTGCGCCCCGGCGCGGAGCTCGCCGAGGACGTGCACGTCGGCAACTTCGTCGAGGTGAAGAACGCGATCGTCGACGAGGGCGCCAAGATCAACCACCTCAGCTACATCGGCGACGCCCATGTCGGGGCCCGCGCCAACATCGGCGCCGGGACCATCACCTGCAACTACGACGGCGTCTTCAAGCACCATACCGAGATCGGCGCCGGCGCGTTCATCGGCTCGAACGCCGCCCTGGTCGCTCCGGTCCGCATCGGCGCCCGCGCGCTGATCGCCGCCGGCTCGACCATCACCGAGGACGTGCCGGACGGCGCGCTGGCGCTGGCCCGCGACCGCCAGGTCACCAAGCCCGGCCTCGGCGCCCGCCTGATGGACCGCCTGCGTGCGCTCAAGACCGCGAAAGGCGCGCACTGATGTGCGGCATCGTCGGCATGCTCGGAACCCACGAGGTCGCGCCGCTGATCCTCGAATCGCTCAAGCGGTTGGAATACCGCGGCTACGACAGCGCCGGCATCGCCACCGTCCACGACGGCCGCCTCGGCCGCCGCCGCGCGCTCGGCAAGCTGATCGCGCTCTCCGACCTGCTGGTGCGCGACCCGATCCGCGGCCATTCCGGCGTCGGCCACACCCGCTGGGCCACCCACGGCGCCCCGACCGAGCGCAACGCCCATCCCCACGTCGCCGGCCGCGTCGCCGTCGTTCACAACGGCATCATCGAGAACTTCCGCGAACTCCGCGCCGAACTCGAGGCCGAGGGCCGCGTCTTCGAGAGCGAGACCGACACCGAGGTGGTCACGCACCTGACCGACCGCGCGCTTGGCAACGGCGCCGACCCGCTCGACGCGGTCCGCGCCGCCCTGGCCCGCCTCGAGGGCGCCTTCGCCCTCGTCTTCCTGTTCGAGGGCGAGCCCGACCTGATGATCGCCGCCCGCAAGGGCTCGCCGCTCGCGATCGGCTACGGCGACGGCGAGATGTACGTCGGCTCCGACGCGCTCGCGCTCGGTCCGCTCACCCACCGCATCGCCTATCTCGAGGAGGGCGACCACGCCCGCGTCACCCGCGCCGGCGCCGAGGTGTTCGACGCCGCCGGCCGCCCCGTGGCCCGCGAGATCCACGCCACCCCGCTCGAGGCCTTCCACATCGAAAAAGGCCCCTACAAGCACTTCATGGCCAAGGAGATTCACGAGCAGCCCACTGCGATCGCCAACGCCCTCGGCCACTACCTGACCGCCGACCGCACGGCCGTCGCCGTGCCCGGCGACCTCGACCTCGCCGCCGTCGAGCGCCTGACGCTGGTCGCCTGCGGCACCGCCCACTACGCCTGCCACGTGGCGAAATACTGGTTCGAATCGCTCGCGCGCCTGCCGGTCGAGATCGAGGTCGCCTCCGAGTTCCGCTACCGCGAGCCCCCGGTCGGCCCCGGCGCGCTCGGCCTGTTCGTCAGCCAGTCCGGCGAGACCGCCGACACCCTCGCCGCCTTGCGCTACATGCGCGGCCAGGGCGCCCGAATCGTCTCGGTGGTCAACGTCGCCACCTCCACCATCGCCCGCGAGAGCGACCTCGCGCTGCCGATCCTCGCCGGCCCCGAGATCGGCGTCGCCTCGACCAAGGCCTTCACCTGCCAGCTGACCGTGCTCGCAGCACTCGCCATCGCCGCCGCCCGCGCCCGCGGCAGCATCGACGCGGCCGAGGAGGCGCGCCTCGCCACCGCGCTCGCGGCCCTGCCCGGCCTGCTCGCCCAGACCCTCGCGCTCGAGCCCGTCGTCGCCGAAATCGCTCGCGACATCTCCCGCGCCCGCGACGTGCTGTTCCTCGGGCGCGGCGCGATGTATCCGCTGGCGCTCGAAGGCGCGCTGAAACTGAAGGAGATCAGCTATATCCACGCCGAAGGTTACGCCGCGGGCGAGCTGAAGCACGGCCCGATCGCGCTCGTCGACGAGGAGGTGCCGGTCGTCGCACTCGCGCCCTCCGACGCGCTGTTCGACAAGACCGTCTCGAACGTCCAGGAGGTGCTGGCCCGTGGCGGCCGCGTCACCCTGATCAGCGACGCCGCCGGCGTCGCCCGCGCTGGCGAGGACGCCGCGCACACGCTCGCCCTGCCCGCCTGCGACCCCTTCGTCGCGCCGATCCTCTACGCCGCCCCGGTGCAGCTGCTCGCCTACCACGCCGCCGTGCTCAAGGGCACCGACGTCGACCAGCCGCGCAACCTCGCCAAGTCCGTCACCGTCGAATAGGAGCCCGCCGATGGCCAAGCAGTTCCCCGGCTTCGAGCCCGAACACCTCCGCTTCGTCGCCGAGCAGCCGATCTTCTTCGTCGCGACCGCGGCGCCCGAGGGCCGGATCAACCTCTCGCCCAAGGGCATGGACAGCCTGTGGGTGCTCGGACCCGACCGGCTGATCTGGCTCAACCTCACGGGTTCGGGCAACGAGACCGCCGCCCATCTCACCGAGACCCCGCGCATGACGGTGATGTGGTGCTCCTTCGCGGCGCGCCCGCTGATCCTGCGCGCCTACGGCGCCGCCCGCGTCGTCCATCACGGCGGCCCCGGCTGGGACGCGCTCGCCGCCCGATTCCCCATCACGCCGGGGGCACGCCAGATCTTCGACCTGACCGTCGACCTGGTGCAGACCTCCTGCGGCTACGCCGTCCCGCTGATGGACTTCCGCGCCCCGCGCGAGACCCTGCGCGACTGGGCGGCGAAGAAGGGACCGGGCGGCGTCGCTGCCTACTGGGCCGAGGCGAACCGCGCCTCGCTCGACGGCAAGCCAACCGGGATCGAGGCCGCGCTCGCCCACGGCCAATGACCGCCAGCCAGTGATCGTCAGCCAGTGACCGCCGCCCCGACCACGCCGGCCGAAGCGCTCGCCGCTCTCGAAGCTGCCGGCGACCCGGTCAGGGCGGCGGAGATGGCCGCCTATCACAAGACCCCCCGCCGCTACCTCGGCCTCGCCGCGCCGGAGGTCTACGCCCTCGCCGACCGCTGGCGCGCCGAGCGCGGCGTCGCCGACCGCGCCGCCTTCGCGGCCCGTCTCTGGGACAGCGACGTCCACGAAGCCCGCATGGCGGCGTCTAAGCTGCTGACCCAGGCCCGCATCGCCGCCGACGAACCCGTCGTCTGGGCCGAAGTCCTGCGCTGGGTTCCGACCTTCGACGGCTGCGCGCTCGCCGACCACGCCTGCAGGGCGGTCGAGCGCCGCCTCGTCGCCGTCCCGGCCCGGCTCGACCTGGTCGATGGCTGGACCCGCGACCCCAACCGCTGGGTCCGCCGCGCCGCCCTGGTGGCGACGCTGCCCTGGACCAGGTCGAACCACCCCACCCCCGCCGAGACCGCCGCGCGCGACCGCATCCTCGGCTGGGCCGCCGCACTGGTTGCCGACCGCGACCGGTTCGTCCGGAAGGCGGTCGCCTGGTGGGTCCGCAGCCTGTCGCGCCACGACCCCGAGCGCGCCCACGCCTTCCTCGCCGGGCCCGGCGCCGCGCTCGCGGCGTTCGCGCTCGAAGCGCGCCGGCCCGGATGAGAACCGACCGGCGCCCGCCGGTCGAACGGGCCTCGGGCGCAGGTCAGCCCCGGCCGGCGCGCGCCAGACGCCGCAGATCGTCCTCCAGCGAAAGGATCAGCCGGTCGCGCAGCCGGCATTCGCTGTCCTCGCCCAACTGGCGCCAGATCGCGAGCTTGGTGAGCACGCCGTCGAGATCGCCGACCCGCAGCCCGATCGCCCGCTCGACCACCGTGGTTTCCAGCGCCTGCAGCGTCTCGATCTCGGCGGCGCTGGCGCAGGCCAGCGCCCAGCTCGGCTCGTGCTCGACCGCCCTTTCGCCCAGCAGGTCCTGGATCAGCCGAAGGTAGCCCGTCAGGCTTGCGATGTCGCCGGGCAGCGCCGCGGCATCCCCGCTCAGCGCCCGCAACAGCCGGTCGTCCAGTTTCGCGCTCACGTCCATTCCCCCCGCCCGATCTCCGTACGCCGTGCATAGGCGCAATACGACTATGCGCCAATTCCGGACCTGGACTCACGCGATCGCGGGAGGTGGTCAGGCGCCGGCGTGGATCAGGCCGACGCCGAGCCCGCGCACCGTGGCGCTGATCCGGTCCCCGACGTCGAGCTTAAGAAACAGCCGCCGCAGATGCGCGTCGACGGTGTGGGCGGAGATGCCGAGGATTTCGCCGATGCTGGCGTTACTTTTGCCCTTGGCCACCCAGCCGAGCACCTCGCTCTCGCGCCGCGAAAGTCCGGGCGGCGCGCGGTTTCGCTCCGCCAGCAGCGTGCAGTAGCGCAAATGCGCGAGCTGGCAGGCCCAGTGCAGATCGCGCACGTCCGCGGCCGGCAACGGCGCCAGCTCGGGCGGCAGGCCGAGGCCGCAATAGCCGTTGCGCCCGTGCGGCCCGAACACCTCGACGCCGAGCCCATCGGTGATGCCGGACCGGCCGAGCTCGTCGAAGAACGCCTGCGCCCGGTCCGACAACTCGGCGTCCCGCAACGCTTCGCTCCAGTAGAACGGCTCGGCGCGGGTCCGGGCGTGCGCGAGCATCGGGTTCTCGCGCCACATCCGCTCCGCGACGTAACGCGCGACAAGGTATTCGGGGATGCCCTCGGCGCGGAACCGAACCTGGTCGCCGTCCAGCGCGCCCATCGGCGGCAGGTGGTGGTAGGTCACCCGGACGATGCGCCGCGCATGAAAGAACGCCGTGCACAGCGCCCAGAGCGCTGGCGGCTCGGTCGTCCGCTCGACGGCGTCCTCGAAGGCGCTCAGTTCCATCCGCAGTCCATCGACTCTCAATCGCCAAGCATAACATCACGCGCGCCGCGCACAAAGTCCCACGCGCCGCGACCAGGTAGCGACCGCGCGCCCTCAGACGTTACGCAGCTGCCGGCGCTGGATCTTGCCGGTGGCGGTCATCGGCAGGCTCTCGACGAAGACCACCTCGCGCGGCGCGACGTGCGGCGAAACCCGCGCGCGCACCCGGGCGATCAGCGTCTCGGCGAGCCCGGCGCGCTCGGCCCCGGCGCGCAGCACCACGAACGCCTTGACCGCCTCGGTGCGGATCGGATCGGGCACGCCCACCACCGCCGCCAGCGCCACGTCCGGATGCCCGGACAGGCAATCCTCGATCTCCGAGGGCCCGATCCGGTAACCCGACGAGGTGATCACGTCGTCGGTCCGGCCGGAGAAAAACACGTAGCCGTCCGCATCCATCGCCGCCTCGTCCCCGGTCAGCAGCCAGCCGTCCACGACCTTCTCCGCGGTCTTGTCCGGCAACCCCCAATAACCGAGGAACATCACCGGGTCGGGGGCCCGGACCGCGATCTCCCCCGCTTCACCGGGGGCGCGGATCCGCCCGTCCGGCCCCAGGATCGCGACCCGGTGGCCGGGCACCGCCTGCCCGGCGCTGCCCGGGCGCACCTCGGCCACGGCGGCGCAGTTGCCGAGCACCGCGTTGCACTCGGTCTGGCCGTAGAACTCGTTGAT
>JANOEW010000323.1:0-3916 GCA_031413475.1 Amaricoccus sp. | reverse complement strand
GTGTAAATGCCGAATGAAAAGTCCCCAGAAGTGCCGAACGAAAATTCCCCACTTTCGGGAATTGGGTTCAGCCGGGTTCAGGCATGGACGGCTCCATTTTTTGGCGGTCGGCCGCGTCGTTTGGGGGCCGGCGGCGGGGTTATGGCGGCGTGCGAGCGGGTGTGCTCGGGGATGAGATCCGTGTGGGCGCGCAGTCGGTAGCTGGCCCCTTCGATCTGCACGACGACGGCGTGGTGGAGAAGCCGGTCGAGCAGCGCGGTGGCGACGACGGGGTCGCCGAAGACCTCGCCCCATTCGGCGAAGCCGCGATTGGAGGTCAGGATCATCGCGGCCTTCTCGTAGCGGGCGTTGACGAGCTGGAAGGAGAGATTGGCGCCGCCGGGCGTGATCGGCAGGTAGCCGATCTCGTCGACGATGAGCAGGCTGCTGCGGCCGAGGAAGCGGATCTTCTCGATCAGGCGGCCTTCGCGCTCGGCGCGGCCGAGGGCCTCGATGAGTTCGGCCAGCGTGGCGCGGTAGACCCTCCTGCCGGCCCGCACCGCGGCGACGCCGAGGGCGGTGGCGAGATGACTCTTGCCGGTGCCGGGCGGCCCGAGAAAATGTACGACCTCGGCGCGGGCGACGAAGTCGAGCTGGGCGAGCGCCATGATGCGGCCGCGGTCGAGCGAGGGCTGGAAGGTGAAGTCGAAGCTCTCCAGCGTCTTCGGCGGCGTCAGCCTGGAGGTCTTGAGCGAGACGCCGATGCGGCGGGTCTCGCGGGTGGCGTGCTCTTCGGCCAGGAGCGCGTCGATGGCCTCGAGCGCGCCGATCTCGCCGCGCTCGAGCTGGCGCATGGTGTGATCGAGCGCCTCCAGCGCGCAGGGCATGCGCAGGCCGACGAGGCTGGCGCGGATGCTGTCGAGCGTGTTGGTCATCGTGCGGTCCTCTCGCCGGCCAGGCGACGGGCGACGGCGTCGTAGAAACTGAGAGGCCTCACCCCGACGCCGGCCGGCGCCGGCTGGGCCACCGCCGCGGGCGGCGGCGCCTTGCGGTGCGCGGGATCGACGCGGCGCTGGTTCTTGCCCTCCTGCACCGGGTGCGCCGCGATCAGCGCGCCGTCCTCGAAGATGCGCACTTCGCTGGGATGGTTCTGGACGTCGAGGACGCGCTTTCTGGCGGTGTCGGGCACGCTGTAGAGATTGCCGCCCACCGAGACCATGCCCTCGCGGCTGACGCGCCGCTCGATCGTCAGCACCGCGCTGTAGGGGATGGCGGGATGCGCGATCAGCGCCGGCTTCTCCTCGGCGAAGTGCTGGTCGATGACCCTGTTCGTGGTCGCGTGCACCCTCGGATTGGCGATCTGCGCGCGCCAGTCGTCGAACTGGGCGTTGAGATCGTCGCGGTTGCGGAAGCTGCGCGCCAGCCAGAAGTCCTGGCGCACGTAGCGGTAGGGCCGCTCGATCTTGCCCTTCGTCTTGGCGCGGTATGGCCTGCAGGCGCGCGGCACGGCGCCGTAGTGGTTGAGCAGCGCGACGAGCGAGGCGTTGTACTGGACGACGCCGTTGGCGTCCTCGCCGATCACCGCGGTCTTCATGCGGTCGTAGAGCAGCTCGGACGGCGCTCCGTCCATGGCGGCGAAAGCGTCGATGTGGCAGCGCAGGACGGTCTGCAGATCCTGCGTCGCGCAGAACCGGCCCTAGAGCCAGCGGCTGTGCCCGAGGATGATCGTGAACAGCCACAGGATGCGCACGACGCCGGGCTCGTCGGTGAACTCCACCCGGAACTGGGCGAAGTCGACCTGCGCCTGTTTACCGGCCGCCGTCTCGAAGCGGCGCTCGAAGACCTGCGCCCTTGGCGGCCGGGCGTCGCGCAGAAAATCGGTGACGACGCTGTAGCAGCCGGCGTAGCCGCGCTCCTTCAACTCGCGCAGCAGCCGCTTGCCCGACAGGTCCGGCCAGGCCGTGATGCGGGCGCGCAGGTAGTCCTCGTACGGCGCGATCAGCCGCGGCTGCGCCGCGCGCGGGCTGTAGGCCGGCGCCGCGATGCCGACCTCGAGGTGCTTGCGCACCGTCTTGCGGTCCATGCCGAGCTTGCGCGCGATGGCCGAGACGCCGAGCCCCTGCCGTTTCAAATCGTGGATCAAGACGATTTCTCCCAGTGTGATCACCTGCCTGGCCCCTCCGTTTCGGGCCTGCTGGTGGGGCGTTTCGGCCGCCGCCGTTTTTTGGGGGGCATGCCCCCCAAAAACGGCATGACGGCGCTCAGACTGGGGAGTTTTCAAACAGCACTTTTGGGGAGTTTACGCTCGGCACTGACAGCAAGCGCGTCGCGCCGGATCTGCCGCAACATCGCGGCCGCCCGGTGAAGCTCGGAGGAGCGTTCGAACGACCGTTCCTGAAGTTCGGTCACGGTCAGCGTGCCAAGAAACAGCACTATGAAGGCAACCGAGAACAGAAACGCTCCTGAAATCAAGTCATCTCGCTTTATGTCTGAAAATTTCGTAAAGTGAGTCATAATATTGTCTACTCCTGCTTTCAGGGCACCTAAAGATTGATCAATATCTCCGAAATAATGGCATAATAACTAGTAAGTATAGTTAAATATAAAGCATGATTACAGGATACTCCAATTCAAATTGGAGCGATAAACCATTGGAGCGATAGACCGCCGAGTCAATTTACAAAAGCGCCATTGAGGATGTGGCCCTTCGACGAAGTTCCTGTTGAGCTGGGGGCGGTGCGCTTTGACCGAAGCGGAACCTCGCAAGCATTTTTTGATGACATGAGAGTCGCCGGGAGCGGCCCCGGCTCGCCATAATTCCGGCGCGGCCGTCTCTGAGATCGTCGTGGGTCGCGAAGTGTTGGAAAACCCGCAACGGATCGTCCGAGTTGAGCGCCGTGACCGCGCTCGACAAAGCGGCCGCGGCCGCCAGCACGATCGCGCGGGTGGTGACCGCGTAGTCCGGCCGGTGGTGCTCGCCGAGGCCGAACACGTCGGGGCGGACCCCGTCGGCAAGCACGATTTCCTCGACGAGGTGCCTTCAGCTGCTCGGCCGGGCCGACGCGCCGCCCCGAGACCGGATCGACGACGACGAACGTGCAGAGGCCGAGGTCCATCGCCATGCTCTTGCTGCGCCCCACCTGGTCAGGCGCGAGCGCCAGAGCGGATCCGTGGGCAGTCCATTTCGCCGGTGCCGCGCGACGCCCGGTTAGCACCCAACCGGAGGTCCGCCTCACAGCAGCCGCCCCGCCGCATCCACCCGGGTCGCGCCGCGCAGGTAGGGGTGGAGCGCCGCGGGCAGGCTCACCGAGCCGTCCGCCTCCTGTCCGTTCTCAAGCACCGCGATCAGGGTGCGGCCGACCGCGAGGCCGGAGCCGTTCAGGGTGTGCACGAACTCCGGGCGCTTGCCCTCGGCGCGGCGGAAGCGGGCGTTCATGCGCCGGGCCTGGAAGTCGCCGCAGACCGAGCAGGAGCTGATCTCGCGGAAGGTGTTCTGACCGGGCAGCCAGACCTCGAGGTCGTGGGTCCGGCGGGCGCCGAAGCCCATGTCGCCGGCGCAGAGCACGACGATCCGGTAGGGCAGGGCGAGGGCCTGCAGCACCGCCTCGGCGCAGCCGGTCATGCGGTCGAGCTCGGCGCGGCTGGCCTCGGGGGTGGTGATCGACACCATCTCGACCTTCTCGAACTGGTGCTGGCGCAGCATGCCGGCGGTGTCCTTGCCCGCCGAGCCGGCTTCCGAGCGGAAGCACTGGGTGTGGGCGGTCATGCGGATCGGCAGGGCGTCGGCCTCAAGAATCTGGCCGGCGACAAGGTTGGTCAGGGTCACCTCGGCGGTGGGGATCAGCCACCAGCCATTGGTGGTTTGATAGGAATCCTCGCCGAACTTTGGCAGCTGGCCGGTGCCATACATCATTTCCGGCAGCACCAGCACCGGGGT
>JANOEW010000322.1:0-2272 GCA_031413475.1 Amaricoccus sp. | reverse complement strand
GCGGCGGCGCGGTCGCGCGCCTTGCTCCATTCGTGCCAGCCGGCCCCGCCGACGACGAGCAGCACCGCCGCCGCGATCAGCCATGCGTAGCGGCGCAGCGTCCGATAGAGCTTTTCGCGGCGGACCTCTTCGGTCACTTCGCTGATGAAGGAATCACTCTCGCTCACGCGACGTCTCCCCGAGCCGGCTCGCCGGTATACCGTCCGCCCCCCGTGGCGCCAAGGGCGATCCCGGCCGCGGCCGGAACCGGCGCCGCGCCGCGCGCTTTGGGATGGCCGAAGCCGTCGGCTCTGCTAGCATCCGGCGCAACAACCCGACCGAATGCAGGAGCCGTGCGTGACACAGAAATCCCGACTGGAAGACGGCTTCGAGCGCGCCCTGTTCGCCGCGCGCTGGCTGCTCGCGCCGATCTACCTCGGCCTGGTGTTCGCCCTGGTGATGCTGCTGGTGGTGTTCGTGCGCGAGCTGTTCCACTACGCGACGCAGGTGCTGATCATGGAGGACGACGATGTCATCCTCGCGGTGCTGACGCTCATCGACATCTCGCTCGCGGGCAACCTCGTGCTGATCGTGCTGTTCTCGGGTTACGAGAACTTCGTGTCGAAGTTCGATCTCGGCGACCAGACGGACCGGCCGTCATGGATGGGCACGGTCGACTTCGCCGGGCTGAAGCTGAAGCTGATCGCCTCGATCGTGGCGATCTCGGGCATCCATCTGCTGAAGTGGTTCATGGAGATCGGCGAATACGAATCCGGCCAGTTCTTCGACGAACCGCAGCTGCGCTGGCTGGTGATCATCCACGTCACCTTCGTGGTCTCGGGGGTGCTGCTGGCGCTGATGGACTGGCTGACCTGGCGCACCCGGGGCCATTGATGCCGGACCGGGCGAGGCGCCACCGGCGCCTCGCCTGTTCGGTCCGGGCGCGCTCGCCCCGCCCGATGTGACCATACGGAGACGGTGTCAGGCCGCGTCGTCGGCTTCCGCCGGTTCCTCGGCGTCCGGCTCGGACTGCTGGCGCTGCCAGAGCCCGGCGTAGCGGCCGCCCGCCGCGAGCAGCGCGTCGTGGGAGCCTTGCTCAACGACGCGCCCGGCCTCCAGCACGACGATGCGATCGGCGTCGACCACCGTGGAGAGGCGGTGCGCGATCACGAGCACGCTGCGGCCCCGGCCCATCGCCTTGAGGCTGTCCTGGATGTCGCGCTCGGTGCCGGTGTCGAGCGCGCTGGTCGCCTCGTCGAGCAGCAGGATCGGCGGGTTCTTCAGCAGGGTGCGGGCGATGCCGACGCGCTGCTTCTCGCCGCCCGACAGCTTGAGGCCGCGCTCGCCGACGGTGGTGTCGTAGCCCTGCGGCAGGCTGGCGACGAAGTCGTGGATCGAGGCGGCGCGGGCGGCGGCCTCGACCTCGCCGCGGCTGGCCTCGGGGCGACCGTAGGCGATATTGTAGTAGATGGTGTCGTTGAACAGCACGGTGTCCTGGGGGACCATGCCGATCGCCGCGCGCAAGCTCGCCTGGGTGACGTCGCGGATGTCCTGGCCGTCGATCAGCACCGCGCCGGCGGTGGGGTCGTAGAAGCGGAACAGCAGCCGGCCGATCGTGGACTTGCCCGAGCCGGAGGGGCCGACCAGCGCCACGGTCTGGCCGGGCTCGACGGTCAGGCTGAAGTCGCGCAGGATCGCGCGTTCGGTCTCGTAGGAAAAGCTCACGTCGCGGAATTCGACGCGGCCGCCGGATACGACGAGCGGCGTCGCGCCGGGCTTGTCGGTGATCTCGGCGGGCTGCTCCAGCAGGTCGAACATCGCGTCCATGTCGATCAGCGCCTGGCGAATCTCGCGGTAGACCGTGCCGAGAAAGCCGAGCGGCAGGGTGATCTGCAGCATGTAGGCGTTGACCATCACGAAGTCGCCCACGGTCAGCGCCCCGGCCTGCACCCCGCGCGCGGCCATCACCATCACTGCGACGAGGCCCGCGGTGATGATCACCGACTGGCCGAGGTTGAGCCAGGCGAGCGAGACCTGGGTCTGGGTGGCGGCGGTCTCGTAGCCGCGCATCGAGCCGTCGTAGCGCATCGCCTCGCGGTGTTCGGCGCCGAAGTACTTGACGGTCTCGAAGTTGAGCAGGCTGTCGATCGCCTTCTGGTTGGCGTCGGTGTCGCGTTCGTTCATGCGCTGGCGGATCGCCACCCGCCATTCGGTGACCTTGAAGGTGAACCAGACGTAGAGCGTGATGGTGACCACGACGACGACCAGATACCAGACGTCGAACACGAAAAAG
>JANOEW010000321.1:0-3963 GCA_031413475.1 Amaricoccus sp. | reverse complement strand
CGCCAGCCTCTACGCCGACCTCCGCTCGACCCTGGAAACCGCCCGACGACGCGCCATCCCGCCCCTCCACGCCATCGCCCTTACCCTCAAAGGCAACCCGCTGCCCCTCCAGTCCGCCTGATCGGGGGTGAGCAGTTACCGCTAGGGAACCGGGGGGCTGTAACATGCTTCGGATCTTCGCGGTCGCCGTCGCGGCGCTGATGCTCGCCGGGTGCGCCACCAACGGCCCGACGCAACCGGCGCAGACCCCCGACAGCGTCCTGCGCGACATCGGCTTCACCAGCGTCGTCCCGCCGCAGACCGGTTTCGTCCCGGGCGTCCTGGTCTGGAACAAACGGCTGCCGCTCGGCGACGGTCGCGTCGCGCTCGGGTTCATCTGCAAGCCCGAGACCACCAACTTCCCGCCGGGGCTCAGCGTGTCGCCGTCGAGCTCGCTGGGCTTCGCCAGCGACAAGTCGTTCGATCTCGGCGCCGACGGCCTGCGCGCCCTCGGCGTCGGTGCGTCGGCCGACTTTGTCGATTCGGTGTCGCTGCGCTTGGAGAACAACGTCGTGCTCGAGTATGCGCTCGAAGACCTCGGGACGATCCGCGATGGTCTAGGTCCGATTTGCGCCGGCCATCTGGAACGCAGCCTGGCGAACAACAACGCCTTCCAGGTCGTCAGCGCTTTCCGGGCCGACCTCTCGTACCGGGTCGAGTTCAAGGCGGGCGCATCGGCCGAGATCCAGTCGGCGGTCCTGACCGAACTCGGGGGCCGGTGCGGCGTCGCGGCGCAGGGCGGGCAGGTGGCCGAGGGCCGCGGTCTGATCTACGGACTTCAGCTGTGCGACGCCGGAGACTGCGCCGCGCCCGCGCTCGCGCCGGCCGACGCCGGCTGACGCTAGCTGCCCAGGTTCGGCCCGAGGCAGGCCAGCGGACTGGCCTCGATACGATCGAGGTCGATGTGGAAACCGGTCTCGGCCCCGTCCTCGATCAGCGCCGCGGTGAAGTCCTCGCCGTCGCGCAGAAACCGCCAGCAGATCGGTCCGGGCTGGGTCTCGTAGACGAAGCAGATCGCGTCGCCTTCCCCATACCAGCGGCCGGGCTCGCAGGCGTCCTCGGCAAAGCGCCAGAGGGTGCGGCGGCCCGGCAGGAACTGCTCCGCCCCGAACGGCACGCCGCCGAGCCGGAAGTGCAGCGTGCGCCCCTCGGTCATGGCCTCGAAGGCCTCGGGCGAAACCGGCGTCTCGGCCCGCGCGGCAGTCGCAAGGGCCGAAAGCAGGACGAGGGCGGCGACGGTTCGCATGACCCGCCAAATCTAGGCCGGCGGCGCGCGGCGCGCCAGCGATTGGCGGTGGCAGGCGCGCCGGCTCCTGTGGTAACCGCTGCCGATCGATCGGAGTGCACGGGAAATGGACCTTTTCGCGGAGATGAAGGCGCAGGTTCTCGCCGCGATCGACCGGCTCGTGGCTGCCGGCGCGCTGCCCGCGGGCCTCGATCTCGCGGACGTGACCGTCGAGCCGCCGCGCGATCCGGCGCACGGCGACATGGCGACCAACGCGGCGATGACGCTGGCGCGCGCCGCCGGCCGGGCCCCGCGCGAGATCGCGGTGGCGCTGGCGAGCGAGCTCGGCCGCGCCCCGGGCCTCGTTGCGGCCGAGGTGGCCGGCCCGGGCTTTCTCAACCTGCGGCTCGCGCCGGCTGTGTGGTTCGCGGTGCTGCCGGCGATCCTGACACAGGGCAGGACCTTCGGCCGCTCCGTCCTCGGGGCGGGGCGACGGGTGAACGTCGAGTTCGTCTCGGCCAATCCCACCGGCCCGATGCACGTGGGCCACGCCCGCGGCGCGGTCTTCGGCGACGCGCTGGCCGGCCTGCTGGCTTTCGCCGGTTTCGAGGTGACGCGCGAATACTACGTCAACGACGGCGGCGCGCAGGTCGACGTGCTTGCGCGGTCGGCGTTCGAGCGCTACCGCGAGGCTTGCGGCCTCGATCCGGCGATCGCCGAGGGCCTCTATCCCGGCGACTACCTGATCCCCGTGGGCGAGGCGTTGAAGGCAAAATACGGCGAGACGCTGCTGGAGACCGGCGAACAGTATTGGCTGGCGGAGGTGCGCGAGCTCGCCAGCGCGATGATGATGGCGATGATCCGCGCGGACCTCGCGCTGCTCGGCGTGACGATGGACCATTTCTTCTCCGAGAAGTCGCTCTATGGCTCCGGGCGGATCGAGGCGGCGCTTGCCGCGCTCGACGCGCGCGGTCTCATCTACGAAGGCGTGCTCGAGCCGCCCAAAGGTAAGGCCCCCGAGGATTGGGAGCCGCGCGAACAGACGCTGTTCCGCTCGACCGCGTTCGGCGACGACGTCGACCGGCCGGTGAAGAAGTCCGACGGCGGCTGGACCTATTTCGCCTCCGACATCGCCTACCACCACGACAAGATCGAGCGCGGCTACGACGAGCTGATCGACGTGCTGGGCGCCGACCACGGCGGTTACGTCAAGCGGCTGAAGGCGGTGGTCGCGGCGCTCTCGGACGGCCGGGTGCCGCTCGACGTCAAGCTCTGCCAGCTGGTGAAGCTGTTCAAAGGCGGCGAGCCCTTCAAGATGTCGAAGCGCGCCGGCACCTTCGTCACCCTGCGCGACGTGGTCGAGCAGGTCGGCCCCGACGTCACACGGTTCGTGATGCTGACCCGTAAGAACGACGCGACGCTGGACTTCGACTTCGATCGCGTGCTGGAGCAGTCGAAGGACAACCCGGTGTTCTACGTCCAGTACGCGCGCGCCCGGGCGCATTCCGTCGCGCGCCGCGCGGCCGAGGCGGGGTTTGCGGTCGACGACCTCGCGCTGGCGTCCGCCGAGCTCGCGCCGCTCGGCGCGGCGGCGGAGCTGGCGCTGGCGCGGAAGCTCGCCGAATGGCCGCGGCAGGTCGAGATCGCCGCGATCCACCACGAACCGCACCGGATCGCCTTCTATCTCTACGATCTGGCGGGCGAATTTCACTCGCTGCAGCATCAGGGCAAGCTCGATCCCGCGCTGCGGTTCCTGCGCGAGGACGCCCCTGACGCCACCCGCGCCCGCCTCGCGCTGGTGCGTGCGACGGCGGTTGTCATTTCCGCCGGGCTTGTTATCCTCGGGGTAACCCCAATGGACGAGATGCGCTAAGTATCCGTTAAACATTTAGGGGTTGGAGCAGAGGCGCATACAAGCTATGGTATGTGAAAACAGGCAAGACCCCCATGAGCGAGCTTTATGGCGACGACTACGATTCCGTGACCGGCGACGCCGGGCGGCTGGTTCCTAACGAGCTGCGTCGAGCTGCGGGCGCAATCCTCTTCGTCGCGCTGATCGGCGCATTGGGGTTGTGGGCGTTCCGGCTCGGCACGCGGGACGCGGCCGAGGTCCCGATCATCCGGGCCATGGAGGGACCGGCGCGGATTCAGCCCGAGGATCCGGGCGGCCTGCGCGCCGCGCACCAGGGACTCGAGGTCAACACCGTGCTCGCCGGACTGCCTGCGCCGATCCCCGAGACCGTGGCGCCACTCGTTGCGGCGCCGAGCGTGCTCGCCGACGAGGACGGCCCGCAGGGCGAGCTTGTGATCTCCGCCCCGCCGCTCACGCCCGAAGCCGAACTCGCCGCCGGCGAGGACCTGCGCATGCCGCTCCAGGACGAGGGGCCGGATGCGCCTGGCGTGGCCGTAGCCCCCGCGCCCGGCGAAACCGTCGGCCTCGACCCCGCCGCCGGAGCGACGGTCGCGCCCGATCCGGCCGGCGCCGGCGCGATCCCCGCCGCGGCCACGGTCGCCTCCATCGTCGCCGGGATCGCGACGGCGGCGCTCGAAACCACTCCGGATGACGCCGCCGCGGAAGCCGCTCCCTCGGCCGAGACGGCGGTCCCGGACGCGCGCCCGCTGCGCCGGCCGTCGGACCTGGTGCGGGCCCGCGCCACGGCCGCGGCCCCGTCCGCCGCCGCCGAAGGCGCCGCGGCAGC
>JANOEW010000320.1:0-2876 GCA_031413475.1 Amaricoccus sp. | reverse complement strand
CCCCGCGCCGCCCGGACCCGCGGCGCGGCGCGGCGCCACGGTCGGCGCGGCCGGCGGCGGCGCGAGCTCCAGCAGCGGGTTCTTCTCGACTTCCGCGGCGACGAACTCGGTCAGCGCCAGGTTCGACATGTGCAACAGCTTGATCGCCTGCTGCAGTTGCGGCGTCATCACCAGCGACTGGGTCTGCCGGATCACGATGCGCGGCGCGAGCGCCATCAGCCGGCCTTCCGCGCGGGGTCAGATCCGAAAGCTGTCGCCAAGATAGACCCGCCGCACATTGTCGTCGCGCACGACCTCCTCGGGGGTGCCGGTCATGATCACCGTCCCGCTGTGCAGGATATAGGCGCGGTCGACGATTTCCAGCGTCTCGCGCACGTTGTGGTCGGTGATCAGCACCCCGATGCCGCGGTCCTTCAGTTGGCGCACCAGCTTGCGGATGTCCGCGACCGCCAGCGGGTCGACGCCGGCGAACGGCTCGTCGAGCAACACGTATTTCGGCTGGCTCGCCAGGCAGCGGGCGATCTCGACGCGGCGCCGCTCGCCGCCGGACAGGGCGATGGCCGGCGCCCGCGCCAAATGCGCGATCGAAAACTCGCCGAGCAGTTCGTCGAGCATCTCGTGGCGCTTCTCCGGGTCCTCCACCGACACCTCGAGGATCGCCCGGATGTTGTCGGCGACGCTCAGGCCGCGAAACACCGACGCCTCCTGCGGCAGGTAGCCGATCCCGAGCTTGGCGCGGCGGTACATCGGCAGCAGGGTGACGTCGGCGCCGTCCACCGTCACCGTGCCGGAGTCCGGCGGCACCAGGCCGGCGATCGCGTAGAAGCAGGTGGTCTTGCCCGCGCCGTTCGGTCCGAGCAGCGCCGCCACCTCGCCCCGGCGCAGCGACAGCGACACGTCGCGCAGGATCGGCCGCTTGCGGTAGCTCTTGCCGAGGTTCGAGGCCACCAGGCCCTGGCCGCCTTCGGTCACCCGCAGGTCGGGACGGCTCATTCCGAACCGCCGCCCGATGCCCCGTCTGACCCGCCGCTGGACCCACCGCCTGCCGCGCGACCCGTGCCGCCCGCCGCCGCCGTGTCGGCCTGGCCCGGCACGAAGATCGTCTGCACCCGCCCCTCCAGCACCCCGGTGCCGGCGATCAGATCGATCCGCAGCTTCTCGCTGGCCAGCGCATTCTGCCCCTGGGTCAGCAGCACGTCGCCGTCCATCTCAACGATGCCGGTCGCCACCACGTAGCTCGCCCGCGCCGCCTCGGCCGCCTCGGTCCCGTTCGACAGCGTGACGCTGCCGCTCGCCAGCATCCGTTCGATCGCGCCGGTGCCGGTCGCGTCGGCGGCGTAGAACACCTCCAGCCGGTCCGCCGCCATGCGCAGCAGACCCTGCCCCACCTTCACCGCACCGGTAAAGATCGCGGTGCCCGCCTCCTGGTCCAGCTCCAGCGCGTCCGAGGTGATCTCGACCGGCAGCGTGTTGTCGTGCTCGAACCCGCCGAACGGCACCGAAGCCCCCTGCTGCGCCGCCGCCCAGCCGGCGCTCGCCGCGAGGATCAGCGCCGAAAGTTCGCGCACGCGCATCGCAGACCCTTCACTCCGTTCCGGCCCCGGGCGGGGTCGCGGGATCGTATACCAGCCGCACCGCATCTTCGAACAAAAACGTCCGACCGCCCTCGGCGCCCCCGGGCCCGCTCACCGTCAGCCGCGCCGCGTCGATCCGACCCATCGGCCCGTCGCCCGCGACCGATCCCGCCGCCGTCAGCCCGCCCGCCCGCAGGTCCACTTCCACCCGGTCGGCGGCGAAGGCGTAGCCGTCCTGCGACACCGCGCGCACGCCGCCCTCCAGCGTCAGCACCTGGGCCTCCAGATCGATCTCGCCGCCATCGGCGCGCAGATCGATCCCCGGTCCGTCCGCGAAGTCGACCCGTCCCTCGATCGCCACGATCGTCGCCCGCGTCGGCGGGGCCGCATCCGGGATCACCTCCGCGGCGGTGAAGCGGAACCGGTCCATCCCCTCGGTCACCCCGGAGAACACCGGCCCGGTGACCTTCATCCCGCTGCCGAGCGCCGCGAGGTCCGCCGGCGAGAACACCAGGTCGCCGCCGCCCGGACCATCCTCGGTGATCAGAAACAGCGCCGCCAGCATCCCCGCCGCGATCAGCGGCAGGCCGACCTTCAGGACGGCGACGAAGCGCGAATACAGCCCCGGTCCCGCCACGGCTCAGCGCACGCCCGATCGACGAGGCGAAAATCCGCCCACCGACGTCATCGGACACGCCTCGGAATCGGTCGGCGGCGCGGCCATTTCCTCACATCCTCTCAGGCGACGCCGGCCCGAAGGCAGTCGTGCACGTGCAGGATCCCCGCCGGCCGCCCCGGCGCCTCGGGCGCGGTCGCAAACAGCGTGGTGATCTTCGCGCCGTTCATGATCCCCAGCGCCTCCGACGCCAGCGCGCCCGTCGAGATCACCCGCGGCCGCGCCGTCATCACGTCCGCCACGCGCCGCGCCAGCAGCCCGTCCATGTTCCGCCGCAAATCTCCGTCCGTCACCACCCCGACAAGCGCGCCGCCATCCGTCACGCCCACCACGCCGAACCCCTTCGCGCTCATCACCAGGAGAGCCTCGGGCATCCCCGCCTCGATCCCGATCAGCGGCATCTCGTCGCCGCCATGCATCAATTGCCCCACCGTCGCCAGCCGCGCCCCGAGCCGCCCGCCCGGATGCAGGTCGCGGAACGCCGCCGGCGTGAAGGCCCGCGCCTCCATCAGCGCCACCGCCAGCGCGTCGCCCAGCGCCAGCCAGGGAGCCGGCCGCCACGGATGTGCGAACCGTACTGGGCGCCAACATGATCCGCCACGGCCGGCTCATGGGCTCTCTCATCG